>NZ_LYTG01000090.1:0-15061 GCF_001816105.1 Exiguobacterium sp. SH31 | reverse complement strand
GATTTTTTCTCGTAGGTATCCCATTTATCTCTTTTTCAACTTTTATGTGTTCAATTGTTCAATAATTGTCGTGAACAGTGATTGACAAAATGTAAACGCTTTATTACCCTTTGCTTGAGCAAACGTTTTCGCAACTGTCATTTCTTTTCGGAACAGACAGTGTAAAATGGTTACAATCCCAATCGAGAAAGGAACGATTTCACTTGATCAAAGAAGCTATTTATCATCGCGCTATGTCCCCTTTCGTTTATAAATACGACCGGGAAACGATTCATATTCGGTTTCATACGAAAAGAAATGATATCCAATCTATTGACTTAATTTGGAATGATCCATACGACTGGCATTCTGAAGACCCAGCGATGTGGAACTTTGACCCGGACAAGCCGAGCTACTGGCGCACGTTCGAGACACCTATGGAACGAATCGGCCACGACGACCAATACGACTACTGGTTCATCGCAATCAAGCCGCCGTTCCGTCGCCTCCGTTACGGGTTCCGGCTCCATGACGGCAACGAGACGGCCGTCTATACGGAAAAAGGCTGGTTCGAAGATAAACCGCTCGACGATACGGGTTATTACTTCTGTGTCCCGTTCATCAACCCGATCGACATCTTCCACGCCCCGTCATGGGTCAAGGACACGGTCTGGTATCAAATCTTCCCTGACCGGTTCGCGAACGGCGACGCGTCACTCGATCCTGAAGGGACGCTCGCATGGAACAGCACTGAGCCAACGATCACAAACTTCTTCGGTGGCGACTTCCAAGGCATCATCGACCATATGGACCACATCGTCGAACTCGGGATCACCGGCATTTACTTCTGCCCGATCTTCAAAGCGACGACGAACCATAAATACGACACGCTTGATTATATGGAAATCGACCCGCAGTTCGGGACGAAAGAGCAGTTCAAACAATTGGTCGACTTGCTTCATGAGAACGGGATCAAAGTCATGCTCGATGCGGTGTTCAATCACGTCGGCTACAACCATCCTTGGTTCTTAGACGTCGTCGAGAACGGGCCTCATTCCGAGTATCGCGACTGGTTCTACCTCCGCGACTTCCCGATTGAGACGGCACCGAAGCCGAACTACGATACGTTCGCTTTCGAGAAGAACATGCCGAAGATCAACACCGAACACCCGGCGTTGAAAGCTTATCTATTAGATGTAGCCCGTTATTGGGTCGAAGAGTTCGGCATCGACGGTTGGCGCCTAGACGTCGCGAACGAGGTCGACCACGCGTTCTGGCGTGACTTCCGTCGCACTGTAAAAGAAGCGAATCCCGAAGCTTACATCCTCGGTGAGATTTGGCACGATGCCCAACCGTGGCTTCAAGGCGACCAGTTCGATGCGGTCATGAACTATCCGTTCACGAACGCGAGCTTAAACTACTTCGCGCTCGATCGGACGACGGCGTCGGAGTTCCGTGACGAGTTGACGCGCGTCGAGATGATGAACACGATGAACGTGAACGAAGTGACGTTCAACTTGATCGACTCTCACGACACCCCACGAGCCCTCACTCGGGCAAAAGGGCATAAAGGGAAGTTCAAACTCCTCATGACCTCGATGCTCACGTATACGGGTAGTCCATGTATTTACTATGGTGATGAGATCGGGCTCGAAGGCGAGCAAGATCCGGGTTGCCGCCGCTGCATGCCGTGGGACGAGGCCGAGGAAGACCGTGACTTGTTCCGCTTCGTCCAGAAGTTGATCCAGCTCCGCAAAGATCATCCGGTGCTCGCGAACGGCGGATCGTACCGGTTCAACCTCGTCGATGATGAAGACAACGCCCTCATCGTCGAACGGAGCTCGAAAGACGAGACGTATTTGATTTACTTCAATAACTCAGATACGGTGTCTACGCTCAACCCACTCTGGCATACAGGTGGTGCCCACGATTTACTCAACGACCGGGACGTAGACTCGCTCGAACTTGAACTCGCACCGTATAGCGTTTCCATTTTGAAACTGAAATGACGACGTTTGACCACCCATTTGCTTGGGTGGTTATTTTTGTTGGAAATAATTTAGTGAACCCCCTTTCTTTTTCATTTCAAAAGGAGTAACATGACCATTGTAATTTTTAAAAGATAAATATTTCATATAAAGAATTTTTAAACAAAAGGGGAACATTCATGCCAACCAAAGATACCGAACAGCTCAGTCTATTTAAAATCTCGTGGCCGATCTTCATCGAGCTCGCGCTCCACATGGGTACCGGGATCATCGCCACGCTCATGCTCGCCCAGTATTCCGATGCCGCCGCTTCAGCGGTCGGCGTCGCCAACCAATTGTTGAACGTTTTTTTGATCGTCTTTAGCGTCACCTCGGTCGGTGCGACGATCTTGATCGGCCAGGCAATCGGTGCCGGTCGGATGAAGAAGAGCCGGGACTTTGCCCGCTCTGCCGTCAGCTTGAACATGTGGCTCGGCGTCGTCATGGTCGTCGTCGTCTTCTTGTTCGGCGAGACGTTCCTTCGCTTGTTCGGCCTGTCGGATGAACTGTTCGACTACGGCCTATTGTTCTTACAAATCGTCGGCTTATCGCTCTTCACCGAAGCGCTCATCATGGCGCTCAGCGCGGTGTTGCGCAGTCATGGTATGACGAAACACGCCATGCTCGCGACGCTTTTGATCGATGTCATCACGGCAGTAGGAGCCATGCTCGCCGTGACAGGCTGGTTCGGTCTCCCGGTGACGGGTGTCGCCGGTGTCGCCTGGGCCATCGTCATCGCTCGTTTTTCGGCCATGGTGCTGTTGTTTTGGATCGTCAAACGCCGCCTCATGATGCGTTTCCCGATCAAAGAGTTGATCCGTCCAAAACGCGATGATATTCAAGCACTCTTACAAATCGGTGTTCCGTCGGCAGGAGAGAACTTGTCGTACCAGTTTTCACAAATTGTCATCACCGGCTTCATCGCGACGATGGGTGACGCCTCGCTCGCCGCTCGCGTTTACGTGATGAACTTATCGATGCTCGCATTTTTGTTCACGGTCGCCGTCGCCCAAGGGACACAGCTATTGATTGCCCGCGACGTCGGCGGGAAGCGGTTCAAAGAGGCGTATGCTCGGGCGGTCCGGACGTTGAAGATCGCCATGTTCTCTTCGCTCGTCGCCTCACTCGGCCTCGCCGTGTTCGGGAAATCCTTGCTCGGCTTGTTCACGTCGAACCCGGACATCATCGCCGTCGGTATCCCGATCCTATGGGCGACGCTCATTCTTGAGCCGGGTCGCGCCATGAACATCGTTCTGATGGGGTCACTCAAGTCGGTCGGAGACGTTCGCTTCCCGGTCATGATTGGGATTGCCTCGATGTGGGGCGTCGCGGTCGTCTTCAGTTACTTGTTCGGGATTCAAATGGGACTCGGTGTGCTCGGGATTTGGCTTGCGTTCTCGCTCGACGAGTGGTTCCGCGGCTTCTTCGCTTTCCGACGCTGGAAGTACGGCAAGTGGCAACAAAAAGGCTTCCAGTTCGAAGCCAAACCATCCTCGTGAACGAATAAGGGAAGCGGTCAACACGACCGCTTCCCTTATTTTTTACTTAAAAATGCTTGCATCGCCCGTTGATGAACCTCGGTCTTGCCGCATTCCCGTTGCCAGTGGATCTCTTGCGCGAGCCCGTCTTCAAACGATGACTCGCGAAGGAGTGCCTTCATCCCTTGTACGGCCGTCGGTGATTTTGCCGCGAGCGTCTCGGCGTAGGCCGTGAGACGGGCAAGATACGCCTCATCCTCGATGAGTTCAGTGACAAGCCCGAACGCTTCAGCTTGTTCGGCGTCGATCGTGCTGCCGCTCCACATCCAATCGAGCGCGACGTCTTGGCGCATCAAACGACGCAAATGATATGGACCGCCGGCGTCGGCAACGAGGCCGATCTTGATGAACGCCGAGCTGAACTTCGTCGAACGGGCGACGAGGCGAACGTCGGCCGCAAGCGCCAGACTGAGTCCTGCGCCAGCGACGACACCGTGGATGCCGGCAATGACTGGCTTCCGGCAATCCGAGAGTGCCCGGACGAGCGGATGGTAGACGTCCTCTAAATACGTGCCATAATCGGCGTCACTCTCAATCGTCAAGTCTTGACCGGACGAGAAGGCGCGCCCTTCCCCGATCAGTACGATGACCCGGACCGATTCGTCGGCTTCAAGTTGTTCGAGCGCCTGTCTCGCTTCGCGCAACAACGTCTCATTCAGCGCGTTCAACTTTTCCGGACGGTTCCATTTGAGCCAGCCTACCCCGTTGTGTCGTTCCAATTGAATTGTTTCCATGAAATAATCCCCCTTTAAAAAAATGAATCACTGTTCATTTCTCTATCGGCCATTCTGTTTCCTTCCTGACACCAAAACTTTTCAAGTTCGATTGCCCGACGCTACCACTATTTGCTATTCTTAGGGGAGTCGTTCAACGAAAGGGTGGGACTGGTGCAACTGACGAATGCCGCAAGACAATTAAAACAACGGAACATCCCGTTCACTTATCTGTCTTATGTAGTGGATGAGTCCGATGTCTCCGCAAAACATGTCGCCGCATCACTCGATAAGCCGCTCGACCAACTGTATAAGACGATTTGCCTCGAGAACGAGCAGCGGAAGTACGCCTTCTTCCTCATCTCAGGAGATTTAGATATCGATTTAAAGGCGGCCGCTAAAGCGTGGGGCGCGAAGAAAGCGTCGCCCGTCCCGATGAAAGAGCTTGAAACGCTGACCGGCTACATCCGTGGCGGTGTCTCACCGATCGGAGCGAAAAAGCGTTTCCCCGTCTTCTTGCATGACAGCGCGAAACAAAAAGACAAGATTATCATCTCGGCCGGAAAACGCGGCTATCAGATCGAATTAACACCGGACGACTTGATCCGCTTCACGGACGGCCGCTGGTTCACTCAATGACAAAGATGGAGGCAATACTATGTGGAAAGAACGGATCCGATCGTGGGTTCCTAACTCATTTACATTCGGTAACTTATTTTGTGGTGTCCTCGCTATCGTCTACGCCGCGCGTGGCGATTTCTCGAATGCGACACTCCTGATCATCATCGCGATGATGCTCGACAGCCTCGACGGCCGTCTCGCCCGTATGCTCGGGGTAGACGGTGACTTCGGAAAAGAGCTTGATTCGCTCGCTGACGTCGTCACGTTCGGCGTTGCTCCGGCGCTGCTCGCTTACTATACGTTCTTTATCGATTACGGAAACTACGGGCTCTTCTTTGCCGCCCTATTCCCGCTCTTCGGCGCCTATCGCCTAGCCCGGTTCAACTTGTCGGCGACGAACGTCACGGCCAGCTATTTCTCAGGCGTTCCGATCACGGCAGCCGGTGGACTGCTCGCTGTCGTAACGACGTTTGGCGACCGCGTCAACGAACTGCTCACCCCGATCTTCTTTACCGGTCTCGCCTTGCTCATGGTGAGCCGGGTTCGTATTCCGAGTTTTAAAGACGTGCCGTTGCCGCGTCACTCGTTCATCATCACGTTCAGTCTCGTCTATTTGACGTATATGACGTTCGCAAGGTGGCAGGAATGGCCGACATTTTGGTTCATCGCCATCCCGTTCTACATCTTGTTCATCGCTTTCTCATTTGTGAAAAAACGGAAGCGCATGGCGAATTGATGAGTCCCTCTAGCAGGGGCTCTTTTTTTGTGCATGCATTCATTAGACGGATGTCGAAAACCTCTTTAGAATAGAAGGTGAGGTGATTTGATGAAAGTGTATCCATGGATTTGGAAATTATTTTTAGTTTGGTACGTCGTCGGCGTTGTTCTCGTCGGCTTTGATTTACTGCCGAGTTGGCTCGAATGGGCGAACCCGGTCTTCTTATGGCTAGCCGGCCTCATCGGAGGATTTGTCATCGCGGACGGAGTCCGTCACGCCCGTTTCATCGTGCCGTTCATCTTTTTCGGCTCGATCGCCGTCGAGACGCTCGGTGTCAAAACCGGGTTCCCGTTCAGCGAGTATATTTACGCTGAAGCGTTCGGTCCGACCGTGTTCGGCGTACCGGTCACGATTGGTGCAGCGTGGCTCGCCGTCATCGGCGCGAGCTTCGCTGTCGCCCGCCTGTTCGCGTTCAAGCGACGGACACTCTGGCTCGTCCCATTTTTGGCGGTCTGGTTAGACATGGCGATCGATCCGGTCGCAGCCAACGTGAAAGGCTACTGGGAATGGGCAAATGATGGTCTCTATTATGACATCCCGACGCAAAACTTCGTCGGATGGTTCGGACTGTCGCTCATCTTCTCATGGTTACTCGACCGCTTCGAAGTCGAAGCGGAGCCGACTTTACTTATGCACGGACGTTACTTGTTCGTCATGCTTCACGCCTTGTTCGGCGTCACCGCGGTCAACGCCGGTCTTTACGGAATCGGTGTGCTAAGTCTTGTAACGGCAAGTGTCATCTATTTGGAACGGAGGTTGCGTCATGATCGAAGCGAACAAAAAGAAATGGTTCAGTAACATCTTTTCAACGTTCGTCAAAGAACGCCAGATCCGACCGTCCTTTCACACGATCAACGTTCGGGCTGATGACGTTCCGACACCGGGCCTCTTTTTAAGCACACACAGCTCGTGGTGGGACGGACTCATCTTGCTCATGTTGAACGAGTACTATTTACGGCACGACGTTCACGTCCTGATGGATGAGGACGGATTGCGACGCTTTCCGTTCTTCCGTCACTTAGGCGCCTTTTCAATCAAAAAAGGGAAGTTATCCGACGTTCGCGCTTCTCTCAACTATGCCAATCAGCTTTTGTCCGTCGGGAAATCGGTGTGGGTGTTCCCGCAAGGCCGCGAATACCCGCAAGAGCACCGGCCGCTTGAGATTGGGGCCGGTGCGACGATGCTACTCGCAAAACCTGAGGTCCGGCTTTGTGCCATCTACTACGCGTTCGCGTCGCATGCGTCCCCGGTCGTCTACGTCCGGTTCCGGACCCATACCGTCGTCTCGACGACACGCCGGGAGCAAAAGCAAGAGCTCGCGAAAGCGCTCGAACGGCTCTATGACGACACGCGCGCCGATGTGATCGCTCAGTCGGACCGGTACATTTCGTTGTTCCCGCCACGACGCGGGCTCGCCGACTGGACGGAGCACTTGCTCACCATCGGGAGGAGGCAACGATGATTCTATTCGTGCTCACTGGACTCATGTTTCTCTTCACGTTGGTCAACTTGGCATTTCTTCGTCCGCTCACGGCCCCAATCTCAGTGCCGCCGACCGCAATTTGCATTCCGCTCCGCAACGAGGAGCGGAACGTCCCGAAATTGATCAACAGTTTAAAGCCGGCCCTCACCGCCGGCTGTCACGTCTACTTATATGAGGATCGCTCTGAGGACGGCACGTACGACGCGCTCGTGCGGGAAATCGCCTCGGACGACCGGTTCACGATCTTGCGCGGTGTGCCGCTCACCGACGGCTGGTCTGGAAAAGTACACGCCTGTCATCAATTGGCGACGCAGACCCGTGAGCCTTACTTATTGTTTCTCGATGCCGATGTGACCATCGATCCGAGCTTCGTCGGCCGCATGCACGGAACGCTCGTCCGGGAAGGCGCCGTCTTTTTATCCGGCTTCCCCCGCTTTCCGACGCCGACGTGGCTCGGTAAACTGCTCATTCCGATGCAACACGTCTTGATCGCCCAGCACTTGCCGCTGTTTTGGCGAAAAGTGAGACATCCCGCCTTCGCCGCCGCGAACGGGATGAACGTCTTGGTCGAACGGGCTAGTTACGAGGAAGTCGGCGGTCACGCCTCGATCCACGACTCCCTGATTGATGATATCGATTTATGCCGCGAATTTAAGCGCCGTAAAAAAGTGACGTCGCTCGTCAACGTCTCGCCTTATATCACATGCGATATGTATGCGACGAACGAGGAAGTCTGGAACGGGTTTTCAAAAAACGTATTCAAGGGAATGAATGAAGCAGTGGGCATCGCCCTTTATTTTTCCCTTTACTACGGCGTCCAGTTATCGGCGTTCGTCTTCCTGCTCATCCGACCAGACTGGATGTCGCTCGGAGCGAGCCTGTTCGTCTTGTTCGCACGGCTAGCCATCGACTTGAAGTCGGGCGGGCGCCATTTTTGGCTCCATCCGTTCAGTCTGGTTGCCTACCTCGTCCTACTCACGAGCGCGGTCGTCCGAAAATGGAGACGAAAACCGATCACTTGGAAAGGCCGGATGTATCATTAGAAAATCGTTAGGAGGCGCATTGCAATGAAACAAATCGCTATTATCGGGGCCGGTCTCGGAGGCCTAAGCGCCGCCGTCACACTAGCGGCTCGCGGGTACGATGTGACCGTCATCGAAAAAAATGAACACGTCGGTGGTAAGCTCATGCCGATCATCACGGACGGTCACCGCTTCGACTTCGGGCCAAACACGATCACGATGCCGGACGTGTTCCGTTCCGTCATCCGGAACAGCGGGGCCAACCCAGAGGATTATTTTGAACTCGTCAAACTCGACTCGCATACCGTCAATCACTTCTCCGACGGGTCGACGTTCACGTTCCACTCCGAACGGGAACAAATGGAAGCTGAAGTCCGGCGCTTGACCGGTGACAAAGCCGACAAAAATCAATTGGCGGCGTACTTGGACGAGGCTGAAAAGCTATTTGAGATTGCCAACAATCGTTTCTTCACTCGAATGGACACAAAAATCGATACCGGTCTTTGGGCCGATATGATGAAAGTCCATCCGCTTAAGAGTTTGCACGCGCTCCATAAAAAATATTTTAAAGATCCCCGCATCATCCAAGCACTCGACCGTTACGCGACGTATATCGGCAGCAGCCCTTACGTCACGCCCGGCACGTTCGCCTTGATCTCACATCTCGAGTTGAACGATGGCGTCTATTTCGCCAAAGGCGGGAACTGGACGATTGCCAAAGGTTTCGCCAAACGCGCGAGCGAGCTCGGTGTCGAGTTTCGACTCGGCCATGAAGTCACAAAGATTGAAGTGATGAACGGTAAGGCGCATGCTGTCGTCATCGACCATGAAGAAGTCATGTCTTGCGATGCCGTCCTTTTGAACGGGGAACTGCTGACCCAATATCCTCGGCTCGTCGATGCGGTCCATCGTCCCTCGTTCCCGGTACCGACCCGGGATACGGTCGAGCCATCCGTCTCTGCTTTCGTCATGATGGTCGGACTGAACAAACATCTAAATCTCGCTCATCATAACGTCTACTTCTCGGACGATTACGAGGCTGAGTTCCGTGCCTTGTTCGACGAAGAACGCTACGCTGACGAGCCAACGATCTACATCTCGAACTCGTCCTACACCGACCCGTCCATGGGTGAGGCCGGGGACAATCTGTTCATCCTCGTCAACGCTCCGGCCCACTTGACCGACATCGATGCCGAGACGTATGAACATTTGATTCGTCGACGGCTGCGCACATTCGGCGTCGACTGGGACGATGCTGACGTCTTGTTCCACCGTCGCGTGACTCCGCTTGACTTGACGCGTGATTTTTATGCGTATTACGGCTCGTTGTACGGAACGTCGGCAAACTCGAAAAAAGGTGCGTTTTTCCGTCCGGCTTCGCGCTCGAAAGACGTCTCGAACATCTGGTTCGCGGGTGGATCGACCCACCCTGGAGGCGGTAGCCCAATGGTGACGCTTTCAGGACAGTTCGCTGCTCGTTCGATGTTGGAGGACATACCTCTGACAATTTGAACATTTTGTGAACAGAAGATTCGACACTTGTCGACAAGTCACAGACGTGATAACATCATATCGAGTTCAAGCAGTATTGTAACGTTTGTTACACCTGTAGCGATCGAATGGCTTCCCCGAGCCAATCGCGTTTTGAACTTGTCACACCCGAGAAAAAAGTGATGAGCGAGTTTCCCCACTCGTTTCCCGCTGCTGGAATAGCATGCGTCTGATGTTCCCCCTTAGTCCATCAAGCATCCTACTTCAGCGAAGATGCCCCATCGTTACATTCCCCATGAAACGAGGCACATCTTTAGGGTTCATCACGTCCGATTCGTTCGTTTCCCCGATGAACGGATCACATAACGCTTACGCCACTTTTGGTCCCCCGCCAAAAGTGGTTTTTTTTGTATCTAAAAAGCCTGCAGACGATGTCTACAGGCTCGAGTATGTTCAGCAAAAGACTCGATTGCTCGCAATCGGGTCTCTTTCAAAGTCTTGCTAACAGCTTTCCTTTTTGAAGTGTCGATACGTAAGCGCGCTTCGTAAAGACATCATGGTCGTTACTTCGGGCTGCGTCTAATATGCCTTCATAGAGGAGCGCCGCTGCTTGGACCGGCTTTCGGCTCGTCACTGGGTACAAGTGATGCGTCTCACGGGCACTGCGGTATAGCGTCTCCGCTCGGGTGGCCATCGTCTCCCACACTTTCACGAACTGAGGCGTCACTTTCCGTTCGAACAGGTCGGTCTCTGACATCTCGTGTTGCGCTAAGAGCGTGCGCGGTACATAAATCCGGTCCCGATCCAAGTCCTCACCGATGTCGCGAAGGATGTTCGTCAACTGCATGGCGATGCCGAGGTCGATCGCGCCTTGCTTCAGTTGTTGTCGCGCTTCCATGTTCGCGTCCGGGACAAGGATTGGTAACAACATCAAACCTACGGTGCTAGCCGCGTAATAGCCGTACTGCTCCGTCTCTTCAAGCGTCGCGTAGCGTGTCTTATGTAAATCCCACTTCATCCCTTCCGCTAACTCGAAGAACGGCTCGACGTCCATGTCATAGCGCTGCCAAACGTCACGTAAAGCAATCCAAAGAGCGCCGTCTGGGTCGTTACCGGCTAAAAAGCGGTCGAACTCCGCCAGAAATGCGGTCAAACTTTCCTCAGGATACGCTGACTCGTCGACCGCATCGTCTAACGTCCGGCAAAACGTATAGACCGCAGCGACAGCCTGGCGGTCCGGTTTTGAAAGCAGGGAGAAGGCCCGATAAAACGTGAGCGAGCCTTTCTTCATCACTTCTTCACATTGACGATACGCTTCTTGCCTCGTCATGGTACAATGCCCCCATTTCTTCTTCCATTCTTTTCACTAACAACTGTGAGCCGATCATCACGATCGGGACACCACCGCATGGATGTACGGAGGCACCGACGGCATAGAGGCGATCGATTTGAGCGTATGGACGGGCTTGCGGCTTGAATGCGGCCGACTGTGAAAGTTTCGGGGCAATCCCAAAGCTCCCGCCTTCGAACAACCCGAACCGTTCCGCATCCATCGGTGTCCGGACTTTCATCTCGATGACACGGTCTCTAAATTCAGGGACCATCCCTTCGATCCGGGACACGAGATGTTCAATCGCCCCGCTCTGTTCAAAATCTTGTCGCTCTAACTTGCGCGGTACCGGCACAAGGACATAAAGCACACTCGTCCCAACTGGTGCGAGCGTCGAATCGATGAGCGATGGATTGAACGTATACATCGCCGGATACTTGCTCAGTTTACCATCTTCAAAGATCGTACGCATCGACCCGGCAAAGTCGTTTGGCAAATCGAACTGATGGACCGGGAGTTCGATCTTGCCGTCCACCGTGAAATAGAGGAGCAACGTGCCGCTCGACGGTTCGTACGCTTTCGGCTTGATTCCATCGATCAGACGTTCCATGAGCGGAAAATCTCCATTGACGATGACCGCATCATACGGATGAGGGACTCCATCGACGACGACGGCGTTGGCGCGGCCGTCTTGGACGCGGACGCGGTCTACTGGCGTGTTCAACTTGAACGTGACGCCCCGTTTCTTCAGCTCTTGTTCTAACTTCGTCGCAAGCGAAAAATATCCTCCTCGTACGTACCAGATTCCTTCCTCTTGCTCGCGATATGGGATCAAGCCGTACAGAGACGGCGTCTCATAGGGATTGCCGCCGATGTAGAGCGTCTGCAGACTATAGGCGACCCGGAGCCGCTCATCTTTAAAGAACCGCTTCATGTTCTCATGAGCCGATTCATACGCTTTCAGGCGCATGAGCAACATGAGCAGTCTCGGCTCGAACAAGTCGGTCTTACCTTTATAGCCACGGTTTAAAAACGTGTCAAAACCGATTTTGTATTCTTCGCGCTTTTGCCCCATGTAGCGACGGAACGATTCGCCTTCGCCGAAAAATCGTTCAATCTCTTCGGCTTGACGATCGATGTCGTGATATTTATGAAACGTCGTCCCATCTTCGTAACGAAGGCGATAGAGCGGATCGACTTCGAGCAGTTCGAGTTCCTGTTCGGGAAACCCTGCTTCTTGTAGTTGGCTCTTCAGCTTGCTCGGCAGCAAGACGATTGTCGGTCCTTCGTCGATACGAGCACCATTCTCAAACTCGACATAGTTGAGGCGCCCACCGACCCGGTCCTCTTTCTCATAAATCGTCACTTGGGTCGATGGATGCTTATGAGTCCATAGCAAGGCGGCGTAAAGCGACCCGATACCGGCACCAACGAAACTGATGTTCATCGCCCGACACCCGCCCGGTCCCGAAGCAAGTTGGCCGTGATTCGTGCCGATTCAAAAATCGTCGGCAGTCCGCTTCCTGGATGCGTCCCTCCGCCGACGAGCCAGACATGGTCGAGCTCTTCGAACTGATTGTGTGGACGGAAGTACATCATTTGCGACAAGTTATGTCCAAGGTTGAACGTTGCCCCTTCATAGACTCCAAACGCTTCCCAATCGTTCGGGGTGAGCGCCTGCATCACTTCGATATGGTCTCGGACGTTTCTGTAAGGCGAACGTGTCTCGAGTGCGTCCAACACACTCTCCGTCATCTTCGCCTGAAGCGTCTCCCATGGGAGGTTTGATAAATTATTCGGCACCGGTACGAGTACGTAGAGCGACGACTTGCCTGCTGGCGCGAGCGTCGGGTCGATCCGTGACGCGTTTTGGACGTAGAACGAGAAGTCCTCACTCAGCTTCAAGTCTTGCGTCATCTCTTTGACGTTACGCTCATAATCATCCGCAAAGTGAATCGAATGGTGGCCGACCTCATCATAGACGCGATCGAGTCCGAGGTAGAGCATGAACGTCGAGCAAGAATAGCGCTTTTTCTTCAACTGTTTCGGACTCCAGCGCGTGAGTGTATCGCTCGGTACGAGCGTCGTCATCGCATGGGCAAAATCCGCCCCGACGATGACTTCGTCAAACGCGTAATGGACGTTGTCCGCCACGAGTCCGTTGACACGTTTCCCGTCGAGCAATAGACGGTCGACCGCTTCACCTAACCGGATCGTCCCGCCTTCTTCCTCGATGACACGGGCCATCGCCGAACAAAGTTGGTTCACTCCGCCGATCGGGTGATGGACGCCGTACGCGTGTTCCATATAAGACAAGATTGAGAAACCGCCCGGACAGTCCCAAGCCGACATCCCGAGGTACTTCGCTTGGAACGTGAACGAGTATTTAAGTTCTTCACTTGTAAAGTACTCAGACAGCACGTCGTATAGCGATTTTCCGATCGAGAGGAACGGCAGTGCCTTCAAGACGCGTGTCGACACGTAATCCGTCAGCTTATCATGGGCGGTTTGGAGCACCGGCATGAGCTTCGATAGTTTGACCGCCTGGTCTGCCATGAACCGGTCATACCCTTCACCGTTACCGGGGAACATCTCTTCAATCGATTGGCGCATCTGGTCGCGGTCGGTCGTCATCGATAGCACGCTTTGTCCGCGATCAAAATAAAGATCGTACATCGGTTCTAATCGCTTCATATCGACATAATCAGCCAAATCCCGCCCCGTCTCTTCGAACATTTCTTCAAGAATATATGGCATATTCAAAAAAGTCGGGCCACGATCGAACGCGAACTCCCCGACTTGCAGACGTGACGTCCGTCCACCGACAAACGGTTGTTTCTCAAATACGGTTACATTCACACCACGGCTCGACAAGATCATTGCGGCAGCAAGCCCGCCTGGCCCGGCACCGATCACTGCGACTCTTTTTTCCGACACGTTGAACAACTCCCTATGTGAAAAGTCTCTTATGCTTCTATTCTATTATAGAAATGACTGGAGACAAGTTCAAATCTGAATCGGTTCGCTGTGCGCTGTATGCTTCAATCTCCACGTTCGGCGATGACGATATACCAAGATCCTTCCGGAATAAACGGAATGAAACGTATTTTCTCAAAGCCGACCTGTTCCAATTGCCGGCGCAACTGACGAGTCGTCGGGAGTGGATGGAGGTTATCGTGGAGCGTCATGAACGCATTGAACGCCGAAGCGAAGCGGGCGCCGAGCGGTGACTCCGCGAGCGGCGTGACGAGAACGGCGACACCTGCCGTATCGAGATTGCTGAGCATCCGCTCTAACAGTCCGATCCGCTGCTCGGGCGAAAAGTAGTAAAGCATATTGTTCATCATGACGGCATCGAACCGCTCGTCGTGATCCCATTCCATGAAATCGGCCACTTCGTAACGAATCTCACCCGTCTCATCTTGCTCACGTGCCTCTTCGACGACTTCTTGTTCGAGGTCGATGCCGGTCAACTTCCAATCCGGCTCAAGACTATGGAGTTTTCGCAAATAGCCCCCGTGGCCGCAACCGATATCAAGCATCGTCTTGACGTCCGCTTGGCGGAGCAGCTGTTGGACGACCGGGAAAGCGACCGTTTCGACGAGCGTCGACGTTTGAGCGACGACTTTCCCGTGTGTCGCACCGTCGAACGTATTCTGTTTGCCGGACTCTAAAAAGTCTGGGTAGGCGATGAGTGCCGGGATATGAAGTTCCATCATCTCTTGAAGCATGAACCCGATGCTGCGCTCGTCTTTGAGCGAGAGTTGATACTTCAAGCTACGTGTCGGAAAATAACGCCACCCTTTCTTCTTCAAGTGGCGAACGGCGACGCCAACTTCTAGCCAACGCTCGAGTGCGAGTTTCGTGAGCGGCTGCTTCAAGCGCAGCGTCATTTCAGCGAAGCTCGCCCCGCCTTGAAGCGCGTCGAACAATCCGTATTTGTAGCCGATGTAGCCGTGCCATAACGGCAAGAACGATTCGGTTTGCTTCATCCATCTACGCGCATGTAGTACACGCGACCATTCATTCATTTGTTGATCCATTGTTTCACCTCATCATCGTTATCACTGATTTTTTTA
>NZ_LYTG01000089.1:0-10591 GCF_001816105.1 Exiguobacterium sp. SH31 | reverse complement strand
AAAATCCCACTTCGATGTGTGAAGTGGGATGCGACTCAAATAAAGTTGCTGAAGAACGACTGACCGTACGGCAACGCGTAACCGATAAAGATCGTCACGAGTGACAGTGCAACGAAGCCGCCAAGCATAGCGCCCGACGGTTTTCTTTTTTTCAAACGAATGAGCGTCATCTCACCGAAGATGAGTGCGAGCAATCCGACCGTGATTTTCACGTGGTAGAACATGCCGCCTCCGTTCAGTTGCAAGTACAAATAAAGTCCTGTGCCGAACGCGATGAGCAACATGAGCCGAAACGCCATATGCGCGATCTTGCCGCTCTTGTTTCCGTTCTTGTAGCCGATGTAGGCGACAGCGAACAAGACGAGCAGTAAAATCCAACTCGTGACGTGCGTGTGTAGAAATGCTGTCAATGGCATTTAAAAATCCCCCTTTTCATTATGTACAACTACTATTGTACACGAACAAGCCACTTTTCGGTCAAGCTGTTAACAAACGATAAAAAGAGACGTACCGGTCGCGATTGAACGGCACGTCTCCTCCTCTTGTTTTGATCAAGCCGTCGTTTGTTCTTCTTCCCGAACAGCGTGTTCGAAGCTCGGAATCACAACGGTGAACGTCGAGCCTTTATGTTGGACGGACTCGACATGGATCTGTCCGGCGTGACCGCGCACAATCTCTTGGCAGATGGGGAGACCCAGTCCCGTGCCGCCGATTTCACGGCTGTCCGAGTTGTCGACGCGGTAGAACTTATCGAACAGACGATCGAGGGCGTCGCTCGGAATGCCGATCCCCTGGTCTTTCACTTTAATCGAGATCGATTGATCATGATGGGCCAGCTCGACCGTGATCTTCCCGCCACGCGGTGAGTACTTCACGGCGTTCGAGAGCAAGTTGCTCATCAGCTGTTTGAACTTCTGACAGTCTGCGAACAGTTCGTACGGTCGGTCGTCGACCGTGACCAGCTCGAACTTGTGTTTCAATGACGACGCTTCATAGAACGTCATCATGTCATGGATGACCGGCTCGATATCGAGCTGTTCCCGGTCATACATTTGGCTACCTGATTCCATGCGCTGTACGTCGAGGAAGTCGTTGACGAGATGCGTCAACCGCTCCGTCTCAGCGTGGATTGTCTGCAAATATTTCGCCTGTTTCTCGTTCGGCAACTGTTTCTTGACCATGAGCTCGGTGAACCCATAAATCGAAGACAACGGTGTCCGCAACTCATGCGAGATCGTCGAGATGAACTCGCTCTTCAAGCGCTCGGCCTCGGTCTCACTCGTAATATCACGGAAGACGAGCAGCGTCCCTTTCGACAAACCGCCGACGACAATCCGCTCGGCATACATCTGTAAGTTCATCTCCCCTTTACGGATCGAGAAACTGACACTGTCGTGCGGGAAGTCGTCTGTGAACAGACGGTCTGTATATGTCATGAAGTCATCGTCTTGGTCGACCGTCGTCGCGATCGTCTCCCGCCACTCGTTCCAAGACAATTCCGCGAGCTGACTCGATGTGATCGCATCGAGCTCTGGGAACATCTCGTAAAGCGGTCGGTTGACGAACACGTCATCGGTCGAATGTTCGACGTAAATGACAGCTTCTCGGATTGAATCGAGGATCCGTTCGGTCTTGCCTTTTTCACGGGTCATCTCTTCAAACAGACGCATCCGAAGTAACGACAACGACAGCTGACGTGCGAACGACATGATATCGCCCATTTGCGTCTGCGTGAAGCGGTCTTTGTAACGGACGAGATAAATGAAGGCGATGATTGAGTCATCAGTCGGGTCGTGGACCGGTACGGCCGTCTCATACATGTAGTACGGATACGGCAGCGGATGGTCGCTTGCGACTTGTTTCGACGAATGGACCGTCGTCCGCAGCGTCATCGCCCGCGTCAACACGGAGTTCTCGCTATCGAGCAATTTACGCGACAACGTCTCGTTCAGCCCGTGGCTCGTGATAGAGAACGAGCCTGTCGCATCGAGGAAGACGAGCGCCCCGACTTCTGAGTCGGTGATGGCGACAAGTTTCTCGATGATCTCCGGGTAAGCCGTCAACGAATCGCGAGCCGCGAGCGTCTCGGTCAATTCGTTTCGGTACGCCAAGTGCTGTTCGTTCTGTTGCGTCTGCTCCAAGATCTCTTCAAGCTCTTGTTGCTGCGCTTGCAGCTCTTCTTGCTGGGCGATCAATTCTTCTTGTTGTGCCTGCAACTCGTGGTTCTTCTCAATCAAGTGACGTTCATTTTCACGGAGCGTCTCAGCCATCTTGTTGAACGAACGGGACATCGTCCCGATCTCGTCTTCGCGCTCCATTTGATCGCTCAAGTCGACGATCTCACCTTTCAATAAGCGGTCAGATGCGACCGACAAGCGTGAGATCAGACGGGACTGACGACGCAAGAACGGTTGGACGAATAGTAGAATCAATGCCGCGAACGAGAAGATGCTCGCAATCCATAAGAACTGTAAGACATCATTGTTCACTTTCCAGTCGGCGTACACTCTGTTTTTCTCGCTGTTCATCAACGCCTTGTAGTCGATGAGTGACGATTCGATCTGTTGAATCGGACCGAGTGTATCGATACCGCGTTCCGGATCGTACGGTACGGTTCCTTGTTCAATCAACCGTTCGGCTGTCGGCAACGCCAATATGGTTTCAGGATCAATCGTGTTCTCGGTGATTTCCCCGGACGCTCGCAGTTGACCATATTCCGCCGTGACCGGCATGATCACATCGAAGTAAAAATCGTGAAAGGTTTGTAAGTCGGCTGCGAAGATCTCACCTTGTTTTGTTTCGACAGCGCCCTTGAACCAGTTGATTTCTTGTTGGAACTCATTTTCTTTACTTTGGGCCCGCTCGAGCGCTTCCGCATCGCCGAACAGCAAGTAGCCCCGTGAGTCATACTGCGCGCTCTGCCATTCGTCCCAAAGTGTATTCAATCGGTTGATCCGTTCATCGACTTGTTGGAGACGGGCTTCATTCTCTCTGACCCTCGTTTCCATCTGTACGTACATGATCATCGATCCGACGAGCGCGAGCGCGAGGAAAGAATATAGGGCGGTCATGATGTCACGTCCTAGTTTTTGTTTAAACCATTTATTCACTTCACGATGCCTCCTATGATCTTCACAAGTTCAAGCGGACTAAACGGCTTCGAAATGAAATAATCGACCCCAATCTCATTCGCGCAATCACGGTCAGATTGTTGGCTCTTCGCCGTCAACATCATCACTTTCGTATGTTGACGTCCCGGCAACTTCCTCACTTTCTCAATGACTTCAAGACCTGTCATTCCTGGCATCATATGGTCGACAATCACGAGATCGTACTCGTTCTGTTCGATCAGCCGATAGGCTTCAAGACCGTCTGGCGCTTCATCAATATCGTATCCTTCATCTTCTAACGTATCTAATACGAGCATGCGCAATACTTCTTCATCTTCTGCTAGTAGAATTTTCACCATGACGTTTCCTCCATTATTATCTCATTTCATTATTTTACCTAATCTATTTCGTATATTATCTCATTTCATTATTTTACCTAATCTATTTCGTAATCACAAAAATAAAAGATGCACGGTTTATAACCGTACACCTTTACAATCATATCGTCTACATTATAGTACAACAGTTTCCTGCAATTCCAAAGAATAAATAACCGTTGTCCCGACTTGGATATTCCAAATCGACTCGATCGCTTCGCGGTAGAGAGACAGCTGAACAGCGTAGCGGTCACGAAGCAACTGTCTTGCTTCTTCTCGCGACGCGCTCGCGAACAAGACCGAGTCCGATTTATAGTCGAGCAGGACATACGTCTCACCATCGAAGAACAGGCAATCGATGATCCCTTGAATCAACACGTGCTCGTCCGTGAACGTCGCCGTCGGATTCACTCGCTCCGCAGGCACCGTATACGTGAACGGCAACTCGCGCCATCCTCTTCCGGCTTGCAGCGCTTCGGATAGCGACCGACCGATCTCCGAGCTGAAGAACGACTCGATTTCAGGCAGCGCCAGCCGTGCCGTCTCCGCCTCGATCGGACCGAGCATCCCATTATTTTCCCACCGGTCGATTTGTATGTCGAGCGGTTCAGTCGGCTCAAACAATTGGAAGATGAGATGGAGCGTCGTCCCGCGCTCGGCACCTGTCTGCTTCGTCTGCTTCCATTTCGGCTCCCGATACGGGGTATCGCTCGGGCGGAACGTGTCTTCGAACGCCGCTTGCTCGAGTTGAATCGCTCGTTTCAATTCCGTCACGGTCTGTTTCGCTGCCGTCTCGGTCGCGGCTTGGGCTGGATAGCTGTACGAAAAAGCTCGATTGACGACTTGAATCGTTGCTTCTTCGTCTTTGACTGGAAAATCAATCGCCTCGAACTGTTGCACATGATGAAGCTGGGCCATCATCGCTTGGAGTGTGGCCACTTCCGCCAAATCATCTTGTCCGATGATTCGATACGTCCAGCTCGTCGCTTCCCGTATCGGCGAAAAGACCGGTAAGCCCATCTCCTCGATGAACTTTACTGCGCCTTCTAGTTTGAGGAGCGCTGGCGCGACCCAGTCCAGATACGTCTTCGCCTCGCGTCGTGCGTCAGCGGACAACGTCTCACCCGTCGCTTCGACCTGCAGCCATTGGTTGATCTGTTTAGCCGGTTCTGCGACCGTCCCGACTAAGATCAGCTTCTCTTTCGCCCGGGTCAGCGCGACGTATAAGACGCGCATCTCTTCGGCTTTCATCGTCGCATCGAGATCCCGACGAATCATCTCTTTCACGAACGTCTCTGTTCTCGTCCGGGTGACGACATCGATCGCGTCAAGGGAGATGCCGTATCGCTTATGGAAGATGACACGTTGCATCTGATCACGTTTATTGAACTGTTTGCCGAGTTGGGCGACGATCGTCACCGGAAACTCGAGCCCCTTCGATTTATGGACCGTCATGATGCGGACGACGTTCTCTTCTTCTCCGAGTGAACGTGCTTCCGATAAATCTTCACCATTATCTTGAAGCCGGTCCATGACCCGCAAGAAGCGATATAATCCACGGTAGCCGCTCCGTTCATAGGAGAGGGCCCGGTCATAGAGCGCCTTCAAGTTCTCTTGACGCCCTTTCCCGCCCGGCAGCCCACCGGCAAAATCGTAAAACCCGGTGTCGTTGAACACTTGCTGAATCAACTCCGACAAGCTGTGGTTGCGGGCGAACGTGCGCCATTCCGACAACTGATCGAGCATGTCCCCGCACTTCAATCCGAGCTCGTCGTCATCGTCTGCTTTCGCCTTGAGCGCATCGAAAAACGACGCTTCCGACTCTAAGCGAATCTTGGCCAGCTCTTGATCGGTGAAACCGAACATCGGTGACCGGAGCGCTCCGGCGAGCGGGATGTCTTGGAGCGGGTTGTCGATCAACTTCAAGAGCGACAACATCATTCGAATTTCCGTCGCTTGGAAATAGCCGCCGTCCGAATCGGTATAAGCCGGGATATTATACTGTGTCAAAATGTCCATCAACTGCTCGACCCGCTCTTTTTTCGAACGGACCAAGATGACGATGTCCCGGTACTCACAGGAACGAAGCAATCCGGTCGCCTCGTCCGTCACTTTGAACGGCTCATCACCAGAGACGAGCTCTAATATACGTGTGGCGATGGCACGGCCTTCAAGCTCCTGTTTCGATAAGTCCCGGCTTTCTCCGTTGACGATCAAGAGTTCAGGACTTGCCTCGAGTTCTTCATACGCCCGACCCGGTACGAGACGTGCCGCCTCGTCATACTCGATCTCACTCACTTCTTCGTCCATCAACTGAATGAATAGGTCATTGATTCCGTGCAGCACTTCGGAGCGGCTTCTAAAGTTTTGAGACAGGTCGATCCGTTGCCCCGAACCGGCTTGTTTGAACCGCGTCGCTTTCTCGATGAACAACCTCGGCTCGGCGTGCCGGAACCGGTAGATCGATTGCTTGATGTCCCCGACCATGAACAAGTTGCCGAGCTGTTCACTCTCATTGCTGACGAGTCCGATGATCGTCTCTTGGATCTCGTTCGTATCCTGATACTCATCGACCAACACTTCGGCGAATCGCTGTTTGTAGAGCGACGCGACCGATGACGGGGCGTCCCCGTCCCGTAGTATGGCGAGCGCGTAATGCTCGAGATCGCTGAAGTCGACGAAGGCGCGGTCCCGCTTGGCTTGCTCGTAAGCGGCCCCGAACGTTCGGACGGTTCGGACGAGCGTCTCGACGAGCGGACGCTGTGACAGCAAGACGTCTAAATGATCAGCTCCGCTGACACTCGCTTGACCGACCGCATCGACAAGCCGCTTTTTCGCTTGGTCATAGGCCGGCTTCAACACCGTGTGATAGATGTGATGCTCGTCTTTTTTCTGGACCGGTTTCATCGTTCCGAATTTAACCGCTCGGGACGCCGTCTCGAGTTCACTCCATTTGAGCGTGTCTTTGTCGATGTTTTGGAACGGGAAAATCGCTTTGGACACATTTTCCGATTGCGCCTCGTAACCGGCAAGCCGGAGTTCGATCGCTACACGCCGGAGTTGCCGAAGTGCTTTTTCAATATCGACCCAGAGCAACTGCCCGAACTCGACGAGAAGTCGTTCCTCGTCAGGGTCACCTTCAAACTGATAAAGGGAGACCAGCTCATCTAAATACGCCTCCGGATCAGGAAGGGTTCGCGCATATTGATACAAACCGAGGATCAGCTCTTCGATTTCACTGTCACCACGGTCAGACGTATAGGCATCGACGAGTGCGAAAAACGAGCTGTCTTCTTGACCGTACTGTTCTTCGAGCACGTCTTCGAGCACATCGTCTTGCAAGAGCACCAAGTCCCGTTCCTCGGCGATCTTGAAGGCCGGGTCGAGGTCGAGCAAGTAGTAATTCTCGCGAATGACTTCTAAACAGAATGAATGAATCGTCGTGATGAGCGCCCGGTTCAGCATTTGCCGTTGTTTTCGTATATAGTCGTTTTCCGGATGTTCCCGCAGCGCCTGATCGAGCGCTTTGGCGATCCGTCGTTTCATCTCGGCCGCTGCCGCGTTCGTGAACGTCACGACGAGCATACGGTCCGCCGTCAACTCGTCCGCTTCATCGAGCAAGCGGCTGGCGAGCCGTTCGACGAGCACGGCCGTCTTCCCTGAACCGGCTGCCGCCGAGACGAGTACATGGGACCCCCGTGCGTCGATGGCTGCTTGTTGATCACTCGTCCACTTCATCGGCGTCACCTCCTAATTTAAACAAAACTTCTTCTTTATCTAACTTTTTCAGCTGACGGGGCTCGTTGGCGAGCGCCTCGTCAAAATGACAGACACTTTGATACGGACACGTCTGGCACGGACGCCGCTCTTTATATTCATAAGGCTCGACACCGATTTTCCCATCATACATCGCCTCCACACTCGTCTCGGCAAGGTCGAGCGCGTGGTCCATCAACTGCTCGAGCTGAGGAGGTGAGACGACTTTTTTCGTCGTGTTCGCATCGAGCGTCCCGTCTTTCTTATATTTGACCGGAATGACGATCGATTTTTTCTGTTCCCTTTTCGCCGTCTTGTCCATCACCTCTAGGATGGCCGGATCGTCGACGAGCAACCCTTGCATCTGATACGACTCGAGCACTTTCCGCTCGGTTTCGGCATCTGTCTCAGCCGGCGTGACGAGCGGTCGGTGGACGTGGAAATACAACGCGGCTGCAGGTGCCACGGACCCTTTTGCCCAAGCATCCGCCTGCTCGATCAACACTTTCAAATAGATGAGCATCTGCATCGCCAAGCCATAATAAATCTCAGCGAAGTCGATCTCCCGTTTGCTCGACTTGTAATCGACGATGCGGACGTACAGCTGATCATGGACCTGTGCCGTATCGACCCGGTCGATCCGGCCGACAAGTTCACACGTCGCCCCGTTGCTGAGCGTGAACGACACCGGCGGGAAGTTGCCGCTCCCAAACGCGAGTTCGAACGCGACGGGATCGAACCCGTCACGTTTCGACTGCTCGATCAATACTTCTGCCGTCTTACTGACGACGTCCGTCAGCTTTTTCTTCAAGTAACCGTAGCGGTTCGAGCTCATCAAAATCGCATTTTGAATCTCCGGTGTGACGAGTTCGACGGCCGACTCCGCAAGTGAGGCACATTGGTCGGGCGACACGTCACGCCATTCTTTCCCGTCCATCTTGACGGTTTGAGACATATGCTCGATCGTCCGGTGGTACAAGTTACCGATGTCCGGTGCCTCGAGCCGATAGAGCCGTCGTTCTTTCAGACGCAAGCCGTAGTTCGCAAAATGACGGAACGGGCAGGCTTGGAACGTCTCGAGGCGGGACACACTCGCCCGAATCGAGTTCGTGTAAAGGGACTTCGCGACCGACTCTGGCAATGGCTCGGGAACGTTTTGATAAAACAACGCGCTCGTCAACAGTCGGATTCGCTCGCGTCCTTCCGGATGCTTCAACAGTTCGTTGTACACCGTGAACCACGTCTCTTGAATCGGGTAGTGACGGCTGAGCCGTTGCAACTCGAGCGCCGTCACGGCCGCTGTCTGGTTCACGTTCGTGATGAAGGCGAGCTGATCTGTCGGGCGATGCTCTCCCGCTTCTGCGAAGTGGGTCTTGATGGCCTTGCCGTTACCGAGTCTCGCCTTGACGTCAGCGATGAAACTCGCCGGTTGAATCGCTTTCCCGCTCCGGTCGACGAGTGCGTAACTGACGTACAACCGGTCACTTGGCGCCGTCAACGCTTTATACAAGTAGTACGTCTCATCGTCAAACAAGTGCTCGGTCGCTTTCCCCGCCCGGACACCGTTCTCATGCATGAAGTCCATATCGTGGTCCGTCAACAGTTTCGATTGTGTCGCGACGAGCGGGATTTGATCTTCGTTGGCACCGAGCAAGAAGACGATTTTTTTATCGATCAAACGCCCCCGCACGTAATCGGTCACCGTCAATTGATCGAGTGACGGCGGGACGAGTGCATAGCGAAGGCTATCGAGGCCGGTGTCCATCATTTGCAGGAACAGTTCCGTCGAGAGCGTCTCTTCCGGCGCGGCCGCCTCGAGTTGCTCGAGAAGATGGAGGACCGCGTCCCATACTTGTGTATGCTCTCTTGCTTCAATCAGGCGTGATGCGTCGAGCGCTTCTTCGCGCCAATGGGCAAGGCATGACGAGACGTCGATTCGGTCTAGAAAAGCGTAAATGGCGTGCGTGTAGGCCTGCATCGTCTTGGCCGCTTTCAAATCGGTGAGGAGCGGATCGAACGTTTCGACGACGGTTTGACGATAGGCGTTGAGTGCCGCTTCCGTATCGAGTTCTTCACCCGTCAACTTGGCCTCATCTTCGGCCCGGCGTTTCAATTGCCACTCGTCATGCCAGTGATAATGTTTGATGCCCCGCTCAATCACGAACGCCTCGAGCCGATCGACAGACGTACGCCGATGATTTCGGTCGAGCACGATCAGCTCGGTCTTCAACGCGCGGAATATAGCTTCTTCCCGGTAGCCGCGGAGCGCGACTTCGATCGTCGCCTTCAACAACTCGACGACCGGGTGATCGAGCATCGGCTGCCGTTCATCCAGGAAGAACGGCAAGTTCATTTTTTGAAGCGCTTGTGACGCCAAGTCCCCATATTCTTCAAGTGACCTTGAGATGAACACGATGTCTCGGAAGCGGTAGCCGTCTTCGCGGACAAGTCGTGTGACCTCACGGACAGCGGCCGCTACTTCTACGGTCCGGTCGACGGCTGCATTCAAGGCGACTTGATTTTCCGCCCGCGTATACGGCGCTGCCGTCACTTGCCCGAACGTCGCCTCGAGATAAGCGAGACTTGGATGTTTAAAACGATGCACCCCATGATACAGTTCATCCGTCGACGAAAGTTGACGTTCTGAGAGCAGCTCTTTAAGGCGCATCAGCGTCCGCTGTGTCGGTCCGAACAACGGGTGCGGACGATAGAGCGAGTCCGGGTCGACCGTCAACAAGACGTCCAGCGGCGCCTTCTCGGCTAAAGCGACGAGCACCGCGAGCTCTTGCTCCGAAAACTCGTTGAACCCGTCCACATAAAAGTGAGTCCCTGTTAAATTGACTTCCGGTAACAACTGCAACATCACTTTGAAGTAGTCTTCGGCGTGAAGCGTTTTGCCGGCCGTCATCGTCAAGAAGCCTTCATAGAGGATGGAGAGGTCTTGCAGCTTCAAGGCCCGATGTTGGTCTTGCTCGCTCAGGCGAAGCAACTGCTCCGGCTCGACGAGGCCGCGTTTCAACATCGTGATCAACTCGTTCAGCTCTTCGTAAAACCCGTACTGGTTCATCGTGCGCCGGAACAGCGTCAGCCGCTCCTCGTTCATCTCGACGACACGCCGTAACAAAAGATGGGTCCCTGTCTGGTCTAAAAACTGCTCGGTCGCGACACCGTGATCGCGCATGATCAAGAATGCGAGACGGCGCATCGACAGCACTTGAATCCGCGTCGATCCGTTTAAACCGTCTGTCATCGCCATCTTCCGTTCCATTTCAAACGACATTTGGTCTGGGACAAGCATATAGATGGTCGGGCCGCTCGGATCGCGCTTTAGCTCTTGAATGACTTGAT
>NZ_LYTG01000088.1:0-48926 GCF_001816105.1 Exiguobacterium sp. SH31 | reverse complement strand
GTTTCTTGTTTCGTTTTTTCTTGCGAAGCGCGTAAATCACTCCGGCGATTCCTCCGGCGACGGCGATCCCAGCCATCGCAGGCACGAGGATTTTCTTCGTCGGAATCATCTTTTTGACACGTTCGTACGGTGTCGGAACCGACAATTCAAGTTGAACGGCCGTCTCACCGTGACCGTTCGCCCGTGCTTTACGGGCCGCGTCCGTCACGACGACGCGTCCTGTCGTATAGCGGCGGTTTCCATATTCATCCGTGTAAGGCCGGCGAACCCGCTTGACGTCTGTCACTCGCTTCCCACGTGCGGCATCCGGTCGGACGACACGTTCGCTCGTATATGTACGAGCCCCGGTCGCACTATAGGCCGGACGGATCTTACGACGATTTAACCAAGTGTATGAATCGTTCATCTATATTCCCTCCAATATGCTGAAGTATCTCTTCATATTATACCCATACAACATCTGACGAAAACATCAGTCTTGACGAGACAAACAAACAGGCGCCCGGTCCTAATTTGGACCGGGCGCCGATTCGCTTGCTGATCAATCCGTGAACGGTTTATCCCGATGGCGACGTTTCGCCAAGATCAAGTAATAAGCCGGAACAAGGACGAGTGTCAGTACGGTCGAGAACAGAATTCCCGACACGATACAGATGGCGAGCGGTTTGAAGAGCGGGTCTTCACCGAACGCGACCGGTAGTAACGCGACGACCGCCGTCAAGGCCGTCAGGAGAATCGGACGGATACGAGCACGTCCTGCCTCGTATACCGCTGTCGTGACGGACATTCCACTGCGAATTCCTTGCTCGATGAATTCGAACAAGACGACCGCGTTCCGGACGACGATTCCGGCGAGTGAGACCATCCCCATCGATGCCATGAAGCTAAACGGCGTCTGCGTGATGAACAGCCCGACGACCGCACCGGCAATCGCCAAGTAAATCGTGAACAAGACGAGAAGCGGCAATGAGAGTGAATTGAACTGGAATGCGATGATCAAGAAAATCAAGAACAAGACGACGATGAACAACGTCGCGAGTTCAACGAAGAACTCGTTTTGTGTATCGCTCGCTCCTGACTGTTCGAACGAGATGCCATCGCTCGTCAAGTCTGATTTTGCGTCATCAAGGATCTGTTCAACGTCTTGTTTGAACGCATCTTCGTCCATCCCTTCAGTCGCATAGATTTGAAGCGTGACGATCCGCTCCCCGTTCTCACGCGGAATCTGTTGGATCTGTTCAGTCGTCGTTTCGGTGACGAACGTACTGAGCGGTGCGACCGGCGGACCGGCTTCCGTGTCGACCGGGACGAGAATCTCGTCAAGGGCGAGCGCCTCGCGGTTTGCGGCCGCATCGACGACGATTTTCACCTCACGTTGTTCGACACCATCGTCGAACGTACCGATCGGGATGCCGTCTGTGACTAACCGGATTTGATCGCTAATTGCTTTCGCGGTCACTCCAGAAGCAGCCATCGCTTCTCGGTTCAATTCGTACGTGAGTGTCTGGAACGGTTCTTTAATGTTGTCGAGCACGAGCGCACCATCGATGTCTTCGAGGTCAGCCTTGACCGTATCCCGTGCCTCGACAAGTTCTTCGATCGTTTCACCGCGCATTGTGAACTCTACCGGGGCAGACGTCGGTGGTCCCTGCTGCTGCGTATCTAAGAAGATTTCAGCGTCGGGATAGTTTTCGCGTATTTGCGACGTGTACTCATCAATCAACTGAATCGCATCGATTTGTTCGTTGTCGACTCGGACGACGACTTGTCCTGCATTGTCACCTGACTGGTCGAGTCCACCGGTGAACAAGCTCGGAAGCCCGCCGCCAGCGAAAATGGCGGTTTCGGTAACACCGTCAATCTGTTGAAATTCGGCTTCAATCTGTTGGAGGCGACGTTCTGTCTCTTCTAAGTCGGTTTGGACCGGGAACGTGACGCTCGTCACGACTTCTGGTCGGTTTGCAGCCGGGAAGAACTCGAACGGTGTCAACAAAATCAGCCCGTATAGTGCTGTCGTGATGACAAACCCGACCACTCCGAACGTCCACGGCCGTTTAGCGACGAACGGGAGCAACCGATCCGCATAAAAATTACTGAGACGGTTGAGCGGTCCGCCGAGCCAGCCTGGCTCCCGCTTCGACACTTTCACTTTCTTCCGGTTCAACCAATACTGTGCGATCGGCACGAGTGTCAAACTGATGACCATCGATGCGAGCACCGACAACGCGAGCACTGTCGGTAACGCTCGGATAAAGTTCCCGTTCGCGCCTGACAAGAGTGTCAGCGGTAAGAACGCGAAGACGACGGCGAGCGTCGACGTGACGATCGATCCCCATACCTCTTTCGTTCCGCGAACGGCACCGACCATGGCTGTATCGCCTTTCCGGTAGCGACGCAAAATGTTGTCGTTGACGACGATCGCGTCATCGACGAGAATACCGAGCGCGATGATTGCCCCGATGATCGAGATTTGGTTCAAATCGACTCCCGTGAAGCGTAGTGGGATGAGTGCGATCAAGAATGACAATGGAATCGCCAAGCTGACGATGAGTGACCCTGTGAACGTCAACCCGATCGTCGTGACGACGATAACTGCGATCATGGCGATGATGAATTCTTTCGTAAGTGACGAGAAGATTGCATCGACCGCTTTCGCTTGATCGTAATAAGTGACGAGTTCGACCCCGTCTAGGTCTCCCACTTCAGAAGCGACGACTTCGTCGACGCGTTGTTGCAACGTCGGGATGTCTTGACCTGACTCGATTGATACTGTGAGCGAGATTGCCGGTTCGCCGTCGAGTGAGACGAGGTCGGTGACTGCTTTCGTCGTCTCTTCGACCGTACCGACATCGGCAAGGCGGACCGGTTCACCGTCGACAGACCCGACGATGACTTGATTCATGTCGTTGACGTTCGTCAAGTTATCGATCGCCAATTGATAAATACCGTCGTCCGTCGATTGACGGCCGAGCGGTGTCGTCTTATATTCTTCGTTGATTGCCGTCAAGACGTCTGGGAATGCGAGTTGGCGTTCCCCAAGCGCTTCGGAATCCAGCGAGACGACAAATTCTGTTTCCGGGAGCCCTTTGATCGTGAACCCGGTCACACCATCTGTTCGTAACAAACGGTCTTCTAGCCGTTCGACTTGTTCTCGAACCGCTTCAAGTGACTCGCGATCGCTCGACGTCAACAAATAGGAAGCGACCGGAAGCTGACCGATCGAATCGTTGACCGTCGGTGCTAAGGCGTTGTCAGGTAACCGAGGCGCCGCGTCTGAGATCGCCTGTCTCACGTTCGCTTGCAGTTCGCCTTGATCAAATCCGTCTTCATACTCGACGGTGATATTCGAGAACTCCGACGCCGACAGCGACGATACGTTCTCAACCCCTTCAAGCCCTCTTAGCTCGGTTTCAAGGATGTTTGTGACGTTCCGTTCGACCGTTTCAGCGGTCGCCCCTGGATATGGGGTCTGAATGAGAATGATATTGACGCTAGTCTCTGGGATTTCACGTTTCGGGAGCTGGAAAAACGTGAGTACCCCGACGACGATTGCAACGAGTAAAAATACAATAATCAATTTTCCTCGCTCAATCATTTTCTGAAAAAACATATTGACCCCTCGCTTTCGGATGGTGTGCAAATACACATATGAACTATTCTTCTTCATCATAGAGGGGTTTGAATCAGTTTTCAATCCTTAAACGTGATGCAATGTGCTACTATGGAAACGTTTTTGGAACGCATAAGATAATTCAATCGACCGCTGCTTCTGCCGTTGGACCGTATGATCGGAGACAGAGACTTGAATCGATTCCCCGGTCAGAAATTGAATCCGGGTCCCGTTACCAAACTTTTTGATGCCCGTGACATGTTGAAAATTGATCCACGCACAATCAGGACTCTCTTTGGCGATCGTCGGGAAAAAGACGGCATCGGCATGCCAATCCATGACGACAGGGGTTTTTCGATGAGGACCAAGCACGTGACGGGCCGCTTCGATTCGCCCTTGAATACTTGATCCATAATAGAGACAAGCCGATTCGAGCAAGTGAATCGGAGAGCCTTTTAGACGGTGAACGCCATCGGGCTGATAGACGAGTGTCTCGGCCTCACCGTACTCATTAAATACCGGAACCAACGCTCTTGTATCATTCGTCAACTGTGTCATCTGTTCTTCCTCCAAAACGTATGATATGACTTACACGTTATTCATAACAAGTTCCTTAAACGTGTGCAAACGGCTCGTCGACATTTCCCACTAAAAAAACCAGCCGTTCGCAGGCTGGTTTTTAAAATCTGTCATCTGTTTTTAATTTTTGTGTGTCTTTCAGGTGTGGGAAGTGGAATTGGACAGCAACTCCATCGTTCGTATTACCCAAGGTAACGGTTCCGCCATGGAGGGTCACGATGCGCTGGACGATAAATAAGCCGAGACCGAACTTGCCTTGTTTCCCACGGGAAAATTGATGGAACAGGTCAAGGTTCTCATCGACCGACGGGCCGTCATTTTTAATGACGATGTCGATTCCTGCATCCGTTCGTTCGAGCTCGACCTGAATCGTCGACTCGGCGTAACGAATCGCATTGTCGAGCACGTTTTCGAGCGCGACCCGAACCTGTTCCCCGTCACCGAGCATCTCGCCTGCGTGGCCGGTCAACGTCCACTCGAGATTGCCTCGGAGTTTGAAGCGGTCGATGAGCAGTTCGACCAACTTATCGAGGTTGATCGGATCGAGCTTCATCTCTTGACCTTTAAAATACTCCAACTTGGTGACGTATAACAAGTCGACCACTTTTTTCTCGAGACGCGATGCTTCTTCATCAATGACTTCGGCCGACCCTTTCAAGTCTCCGGTCGGATAGATGCCGTCCCCGATTGACTGGGCATAGCCGCGAATGACCATGATCGGCGTCTTCAAATCGTGAGAGATGTTTTGTAAGAGCGCCTGTTGCGCCAAATCTTGCTCTTGCAGTTCTTGGCGCATCGCGTCGATTGACCGCGCCAATTGTCCGAGCTCGTCTTCCCTGGCGAGTGGTAACACCGTCTCCCATTGGCGGTTCGAAATTTTCTCAACGGCCCGTTCCATCTCGACGATCGGCTTCGTCAACTCTCTCGACATCCAAAGGGCCGGGATGAGTGACAGGAGGCTGATGACACCAATTAAAATCGAGATACGCCAGAACAATGTCGAGACGAGCTCACGGCGATAAGCGTCCCAGGCGTATGACGCCTGGTAGATGAGGGCACCGTCATATTCGTTTTGACGAATCGTATAGTAGACGTCTTCCCCATCGATCGTCGTCTGATATTTGGCGACCTCGCTCGTCTGTTCGAGCGCCTCTTGATACATCCGATTCGTCAGCTCGAGCGGGGCCGAGCCGTAAATGATGCGTCCGTTCGGCAAAAAGATAAGCTGATTGACCGAACGTGATTCTTGCTGACGCCGATCGTACTCGATCGGGTTGCTCGGAATATTTTCGAGCTCGTTCGTATTTCCGAGGTAATAATCGACATCTTGAAGCGTCTCATACACTTGTTCATCGATGAACTGCGTGATCGAGGAGCGGACCGTCAACAAGATCATCAACGCCAAGGTGACGATGATGAGCAAAATCAATACCCAGATTTTCCACATGAGCCGTTTTGGCTTAAGTTCGTGAAGTCTCATGGCTTAACGAGTCGATAACCGATCCCATACAGCGTCTCAAGTTCGAGTCGGTGCAACTTCTTCCGTAAGCGTCGGACCAAGTCATCGACGACACGGTCTGAGCCGAAATAGTCGCGACCCCAAACACCTTCTAATATTTGCTCACGCGACAGCGCCGAGCCCGGATGTTCGAGGAAGAGCAACAACAAATCGAACTCTTTGGACGTCAAATCGATATCATCCGCAGCATGCTTGATCAGTCGTTTGTCCGGATAAATCGTGTATTCCCCATACTCGATATGTTCGTTCGATTTCGACCCGTACACCCGATCGATCAATTTTTTGACCCGGATGACGAGCTCGCGCGGTAAGAACGGTTTCGCGATGTAGTCATCCGAACCCATCTCCAGTCCGATGATTTTATCGATATCCTCATCACGGGCCGAAATGAAGATCGTCGGTGTATTGGCGTTCGTCGCCTTGATTTGCTTCAACAACTGAAAGCCATCGAGGTCCGGCAGCATAATATCGAGCACCCATAAGTCAGGTTCGTCTTGAATCGCGGCTTGCGCTGATACACCATCTGTGAACGAACGGACATGGTAGCCTTCTTGCTCTAAATACGTGACGAGCATTTTGTTTAAATTGACCTCATCATCGACTAAATAGATTGTGTACATTTTAGTCACCTCTGCAGCATTTTTTAACATCATATCAAACAATTGTCGACGAATGATGGGAAATCACTCGTTTTGAACCGTCTGGATGTACCGTCAATCGCGTAAGTTAACGAAAAAAAAGAAGGGTTTCCCCTCCTCACCGTGTCGGCCGTGTCCGCAATTGTTGAGCGAGGAAGGCCGTCCCCCCGCTAAGTAACGCCAACACACCGCTGATCATGACGAGTTCCATCGTAACCCCACCTTCCCGTTGATACCGATTCTCATTATCATCTATACTATATCATAGTTTCTAGCATGAGAACATCACAAAAAAATCCCGCCTCACAGGCGGGATTCGGTCGTTATGCGTTGACGTCGTAACCTTGTTCTTCGATAGCTTCGATCATCGCTTTGACGGAAATCGTATCGTTATGGATGACATCGACCCGGTGATCTTGCAACGAGACGATGGCCGACTCGACGCCTTCTAACTCGGTCAAAGCCCCTTCAACCGCTGCCTTGCAATGGTTACATGTCATACCTTCTACTTTCAAGACTGTCTCATTCATTTTTGATGTCCTCCTTGTTTTTTTAATCGCAGTGCGTTCAATACGACCGAAACCGAACTGAACGCCATCGCCGCCCCGGCAATCCATGGAGCGAGCAAACCGGCCGCGGCAATCGGTATACCAAAGCTATTATAGGCGAGTGCCCAAAACAGGTTTTGACGGATGTTTCGCATCGTGAGTGCACTCATCTCGATCGCCCGATCCACGCCTCCGATGTCTCGACCCATGATCGTCACGTCCGCCGCTTCTAAAGCGACGTCCGTCCCGCTGCCAAAGGCGATACCGACGTCCGCGACGGCGAGCGCAGGCGCATCGTTCATCCCGTCACCGACCATGGCAACGCGGCCACGCTGTTTCAGTGCCTCGATGTGATCTGCCTTCTCGACGGGCAACACTTCGGCAATAACATTCGCTTCAGCGATGCCTAGTTCACGCGCCACGTCGAGCGCGACTTCTTTTCGGTCCCCCGTCAAAACGTACACTTGTCTCGTCGTCGCAAGTCGTTGCACGACGGCGCGGCTACCTTCCTTCAACCGGTCTTGAAGACCGAACGCCGCCACGACTTCAGATTCACTCGCCACGTAAACCGGCGTCATCGCTTGCATGTCCCAATCAGGCAGAGCGAATCCGACCTCGCGCATCATTCGACTTGAACCGATAAGAAGCTCTTTCCCATCGACGACCGCTTTCAATCCTCGGCCCGATAACTCTTCGACCCGTTCTACGTGCCCGACGCCGGCGCCACGACCGATCGCTTCCGCAAGTGGATGCGTCGACTGACGCTCGGCCATGACCGCCCGTTGTAAGAACGACTCGTCACCGAACGTCGCCACGACTTCAGGCGTCCCGTTCGTGAGCGTTCCCGTCTTATCGAACACGACGATATCGACACCGTTCAATGATTCGAGTTGACCGCCCCCTTTAAAGAGGACGCCTTGTTCAGCCGCACGGCCGGTCCCGACCATGATCGAGGTCGGGGTCGCAAGTCCGAGCGCACACGGACAAGCGATGACGAGGACGGCGATCGAAGACCGAATCGCCATATCGAGATCATTAAACCCGAACAACCAAACGACGAACGTGACGGCACTGATGGCGACGACAATCGGCACGAACACGCCGGAGATTCGGTCGGCCTGTCGTTGAATTGGCGCTTTGTCCGTTTGCGCCTGTTCGACGACACGGACGATTTGCGCAAGCATCGTCTCGCTACCGACACGCTCTGCCGCCATCAAGAAGCGATGCGATCGATTGATCGTTCCACCGACGACATCAAAACCGACACCTTTTTCCGACGGGATCGATTCTCCGGTCAACATCGATTCATCGATGACCGTTTCACCTTCAATGATCTTACCGTCGACCGGCACTTTCTCACCTGGACGGACGACGATCACGTCGCCGACGTTGACGAGGTCGATCGCCACCGACCGTTCTTCCCCGTCGACGAGTAAGATTGCTTCTTTCGCCTGCAATGACAGAAGCGATTTGAGCGCATCTGTCGTTTTTTCTTTCGCCCGTGCCTCCAACCATTTCCCGAGCAATACGAGCGTGATCAACACAGCGCTCGTCTCGAAGTAAAGGGACGGATTCATCGGATGGATGAGCATTTCGAACACGGAATAGAAGTAGGCGGCGGACGTCCCCGTCGCGACGAGGACGTCCATATTGGCCGCCCCGCTCTTCAGGCTCTTATACGCCCCTTGATAAAACTGGGCCCCGATCCAAAACTGGACCGGTGTCGCGAGCGCGAATTGCCACCACGGGTTCATGAGCCAATCGGCATGGAACATTAACCCAGGGATATGGGTAATCATGACGAGTAAGAGCGGCGCCGAAAGAAGCGCCGAAATGAGCACTTTCCGTTCTAGTGGGCGGAGGTCATGTTTCGGTGTAAGCTCGACTTTCCGTTCCGCCCCGTAGCCGATCTTCTCGATTCGGGCGATCAGCTCCTCTTCGGTGATGCCGTCCTCGACGCGAATTGTCGCCGTCTCGAGCGGCAAGTTGACGGTCGCCTCGACCCCGTCCATCTTATTCAACACTTTCTCGATTCGGGCCGAGCATGCGGCGCATGTCATTCCTTGAATCGACAGTTCGACGGTCTTCATACGGGCACCTCCTTACTTTTTAATGCGGCTGACAATTGTCATCAATTCATCAATGTATGGATCCATGTCTTCCGTTTCACTCGCATGGACCAAGCATTTGCGCATATGACGTTCAAGCAGCTGCATCTCGACTTGCTTTAACGCGGCTTGAATAGCCGACGTCTGCGTCAAGATATCGACGCAATATCGGTCGCTCTCGACCATCTTTTGAATCCCACGGACTTGTCCTTCGATCCGGCGCAGCCGTTTACTGAGCGCAACTCGCTCGGCGTCTTCGCGTGGGACGAGCGGTTGTTCGTGCAAGAATTCATCCATTGTTATCACCTCACGTCTAATATACCCCTACCCCGTAACGGTGTCAAACGTACGAAATAAAAAAAGAGCGACAATTATGTGTCGCCCTTGCTTGATTCAGTTGCGTTGAAACGCCTCGCTTTTCAAAACGGTCCGCAAAATCTTACCAGTCGTATTTCGCGGTAACTCATCGATGATCTCGATGTGGCTCGGCTGTTTATACTTGGCAAGTTTCGTTGCCGCGAACGCGCGGATCTCGTCGACCGAAAGTTCATCGCGGGTGACGATGAACGCCTTCACCGCTTCACCTTGCTCGGCATCCGGCACGCCGATGACGGCAGCCTCGACGATGCCCGGGTGTTGGTATAACACTTCTTCGACTTCTCGCGGGTAGACGTTATAACCACCGACGATGACCATGTCCTTTTTCCGGTCGACGATGTAAAAATATCCGTCCTCGTCACGTTTCGCCAAGTCGCCCGTATAGAGCCATCCGTCCCGAAGCGTCATCGACGTCTCCTCAGGCAGTTTGTAATAGCCTTTCATGACGTTCGGACCGCGGACGATCAGTTCCCCGACTTCGCCGACGCCGACTTCTTCACCGAGCTCGTCGACGATTTTATTCTCGACGTGGACGATCGACGGACCGATCGATCCCGCTTTCCGTTCTCCGTGGAGCGGGTTGAAACAAGTGACCGGCGATGCCTCTGACAAGCCATACCCTTCAAGGATCTTACACTCAAACTTTTGTTCAAACGATTCGAGCAGTTGGACCGGTAAGCTCGCCCCGCCCGAGACGAAGACGCGGACGTGCTTGAGCGCCGACGCGTAAGCCGGTACTTTCAGCGCCGTTTGCAACAAGAAGTTGTACATCGTCGGCACACCGGCAAAAATGCTGACCTGGTGCTTCGGAATGAGATCGAATACGTCTTGCGGCGAGAACTTCGGTAAGATAATGATCGTCGCCCCGCGCAGGAGCGGTGCGTTGACGATGACTGTCAAACAGAAGACGTGGAACATCGGCAGCGCCGCGAGTGCCTTATCGTCCGGTGTGATCTCGAGATATTCTCCGATCGAGTGCGCGTTCGAGAACAAGTTGAGGTGGGTCAACAGCGCCCCCTTCGGCTTACCTGTCGTCCCGCTCGTATATAAGATGACGGCGACGTCTTGTTCATCGACCTCGACTAGCGCCGTCACGCCCGAGGCGAACGCTTTTGAAAACGCCATAAATTCGATATCCCCTGTGCGCTCGATTGCGGGCACATCCGCATACGGTACCGAGATGACAAGTTTCAACTGCGGCAAGTTCGTGAGCGCCGTTTCGGCTTGCGCGACGAGCGGCGACAAGGCGACGATCGCTTTCACGTCTCCATCGAGTAAAATATAAGCCATCTCGTCCGGCGTATATGTAGGGTTGATCGGAATGACGATTCCCCCTCGCGCGAGGACCGCAAAATAAGAAATCAAGAACGCCGGGCTATTCCCGAGGACGAGCGCGACGTGGTCCCCTCTGTCGATCCCCTTCTGTTCAAGCGTCGATGCCATCGCTTGGACTTGTCCGAAAAACTGCTCGTAGCTGACCGTGTCCTCCCCGAACACGTAGGCCGCCTTATTTGGATGCGCGGCCACAACCCCTTGTAACGCTGTTACTAAGTTTGCCATAGTAATCCCCCTTTAGAAATGAATGACGATTCACTCTTGAGCCGTAAAAAAGAGCACGGCAACCGCGCCCTTTTTCAGTTATCTCTATTGTACATGAAACGCCTCATGAAGAAAACGCTTTCAAATCCATCGTCTGCAAATGATACAACCCAGTCCGACTTTGCACATGTACGAGCGCTTGCAGCGACTCGTCATCCATGAGCAGATCGTCGATCAACTTATGGAACGTCTGCTTCTTCTCGTCAGTCGTCGCTGTGATGATAAAGATCATTTCTGCACAGACCAATTCTCCGGCGATCGTCCGCATGTCGAACGGACGGTTCAAGTGGAGCAGCGTGATGCCATCGCGCTTTGAGATCCGGTTCGGCACGTCGATGACAGCGACCGGGATGGCGACGTCCGTCACTCCGGACGGGATCGTGTGCTCCTGCTCGATGATGACTTGCGCGAACGTATCATCGACAATCCCTTTTCCTTCTAGCTCGAGACCAATCGCGAGCACGGCTCGCTCGAACGTCGGTTGATCGGTCACCCACATCCAATTCGTGTCCATCCATTCTGTGATGAAACGGCACATCTTCATTCCTCCTATTGGCTCATCTCCATTAAAGAAAACGCTTGCACTGATTATGATACGCCTTCCCACAACGACTCGCAATGCTACACACAAGGTTTCACGAAAACGCCAAAAAGGATGGTCTCTGAAACAGACCATCCTCCTGCAAAATCGCCTCAGCTAATGAGATCGACCAGTTCTTCTAAGTCGACGTTACCGAAATAATGCTTGACGTCGAGGTGTGACAATTGTTCCCGAATCGCGGCTCGTTCGAATCGCGTCCCGACGAGTGCTTGCTCGACGTCGTGGATATCACCGACGCCGAAGAAGTCGCCGTAGATTTTCGCTTCTGTGATCGTCCCTTTATTGACGTTCAAACGAACGTCAATCGTGCCGATCGGGAAGCGACGCTTCGATTCGACGTCGAACTTCGGTGACTTCCCGAAGTTCCAGTCCCAGTTCGCGTAGCGTTCTTTCGAGATATCTTGAACGATTTCCCAGTCCTCGTCACGGAGCACGTAACGTTCCGGGTCTTGACCATCATAGATCGAATGGAGAAGGGCCTCGACGAACCGGTCCATCTCCATCTCTTCCTCTAAAAATTCCGTAATGTTGGCGACCCGGCTCCGGACCGACTTGATGCCTTTTGAGCGCATCTTCTCTTCCGAGACGTTGAGCGAGTTGACGACTTCCTCGATGTTCGAGTTGAACATGAGCGTCCCGTGGCTGAACATGCGACCGCGCGTCGTGAATTGAGCGTTCCCGCTGATTTTCCGTTCGCCGACTTGAATATCGTTACGACCGGTCAATTCCGCTTCGACACCGAGTTGTTTGAGCGCATCGACGATCGGCTGTGTGAACTTCTTGTAGTTGTTGAACGAATTGCCGTCATCTTTCGTGATGAAGCTGAAGTTCAAGTTGCCTTCGTCGTGATAGACGGCACCGCCTCCAGACAAGCGACGGACGACGTCGATCCCGTTCTCTTCGATATACTTCAAGTTGACTTCTTCTGACGTGTTCTGGTTTTTCCCGATGATGATCGACGGGCCGTTAATATAGAACAAGAAGTAGTCCTCGTGCTCGACGTTCAAATGTTTGAGGATATACTCCTCGACCGCCAAGTTGAGTTTCGGGTCCCGGATGTCCGGGTTAAAGATAAATTTCACAGTCGGTTTCCTCCTAATCGGATGTTCGTTAGTTGTATTATACGAGACGAATCATCCACTCTACAACCTGTTTACTTCCATTCACCGCTCATGATGCGTTTCAACGCGTTCGCGACGCCGTACTCGTCATGACGTTCCGTGACATGGTGGCTGATCGCGATCAAGTCGTCGTGACTGTTGCCCATCGCGATCGCTTTGCCGGCGACTTCAAACATCGGCACGTCGTTCAAGTTGTCACCGATGACGACGACTTCTGACAAATCGACACCGAAGTGCTCAGCGAGCTTCTTGACGCCGTGACCTTTGTCGGCCCCGTTCGCCATCACTTCGATGTTGTCGTTCCCTGATGACGTGACGTATACCCCGTCGACACGCTCATCGATTTCAGTCCATAGTGATGACATCTTCTCAAAATGACTTGAGAACGCGATGAATTTATAGACGCGTCCAGCCTCGTTTTTGATGAAGTCCTCGATATCCTCGACGAGACGGACGTCTTCGTTGACGTAATAACGCTTCCGGAAGAACTCATACATCTCGAGCGACCGGTCGTCACCATTTTGCTTCAAGTTCTCCATCGTCGCATCGATCAAATCGAGGCGACTTGCGACAAGTCCCGCTTCCGAATACATCTCGTAGAAAATGTCCGAATACTTATGGTCTTGATGAAGCACCGACACGACTTCGAGCGCTTCTTCTACCGTCAAATCGATTTCATGGAGCACTTCTCCCGTTTCGGTCAAGACGCGGCCTCCGTTTGACGAGACGATCGGGCATGTGAGACCGGCCTCATCGAGAATCTCTTTCGCGTTGAAGTAATTGCGTCCCGTCGCAATCGCAAAGCGAATCCCTTGTTCTTCGGCGGCGCGGACGATTTCAGCCGTCTCCGGTGCGATTTTTGTGTGGTTGTGCAGAATCGTGCCATCCATATCGGATACGAACAGTTTATACGTTGTCATCAACATCCACTCCCTCTTTTTCTCTTTCGCTTCTAACTATAACAAAAAGAGAGGCCGACGGAAAAATCCGACACCTCTCTTCACAAATCCTTAACCAAGTTCTGCTAACTGTTTGATCTGCTCGTGGACGCTCTTAATACAATCCGGCATGCCGATCCCGTCGTAGGCGATCCCCGCGAGCAGCACGCCCGGATAAACTCGGCTCATCTCGGCCCGAAGCGCTCGCACCCGGTCGGCGTGGAAGACCGCGTACGGCGGCAATCCGTCCCGCAGCCGGCTGACGACCGCCTGGAGCGGTGCGGCTTTGATGTTCATCAAACCGCCCAAGTCATGGAGCGCCGTCGCCACGATGTCCTCATCCGGTGCATCGACGATCTCGTCAGCACCAGGACGGCCGAGGAAGACACGGAGAACATGATAGCCGTCCGGCACGGCGTGTGGCCATTTTTGATCGATGAACGTACACGCCGTGATCATCACGTCCGCTTCTTGGCTCGTGACGAAGCCCGTACCGACGAACGGGAGCTCGATGTCCGTCTCTTTAAAGACGAGTGAGCACGTCGCGGTCGCATGCGGCTTCATATCGGCCAAGAAATCACTGTCGACTTTCGGTAAGAACTGACGAATGAGACGCGGCGGGACCGTCAGTACGAGACGCTCTGAATCCATATCGCCACGATTCGTGAGCAGACGATAGCCTGTCTCCATCTCCTCGACTTGTTCGACCGAACAGTTCAAGATGACCTCTGTCCGCTCAAGCCGTTCCGCGAGACGGTCCGTCAGCGACTTCAAACCTCGCCGGAGCGAAGCGAACTGTCCGACTTTCTTTGCGCCGACTTCAGCGACACGCTGTTCGGGACGAAGATGGCGCATCCCTTCATATAGATTACCGTACTTCTTCTCACCTTCGATAAACTGCGGGAACGTCGACAGCGCACTCATCTTGTCGATATCGCCGGCATAAATACCCGACAATAGCGGCTCGATCAATCGGTCGACAATCGGATCCCCGACCCGTTCTCGAAGATAGAGGCCAAGTGAGACGTCCGTCTCTGGGGGAATGATGTCTGGGGGCGACAACAGCATGGTCCGCAATGCCGCGTGCTCGTCTTCTGACAAGAGCGACGTCTGCTTGAACGCGTCGACGTCGAGCGGGATGCCCATCACCGTCTGTTTCGGGATCGGATGTAACCCGTCATGATGCAAGACGTACGCTTGTCCGACCCCGTTCCGGACGAGCTCGTCCCCGAGACCGACGTCATGGATCAACTCGGTCATCGCCGTCTTCCTGAACACGTAAGAGTCAGGACCGCGCTCGACCGCGAATTCGCCGGTCTCAAACGTATCGATTTTTCCGCCCACCCGGTCATTCGCCTCTAACAGCGTGATCGACACGTCTTCCGGCAAATAACGCTCGGCATAAAAAGCGGCGGTGAGACCTGTGATCCCACCACCGACAATCGTCAAATTACGCATGATGCACGATCACGCTTTCCATCCGATCTGCGACGGCTTCGATGAAGCTCCGCTCTGCGTTTGGCATATTTGGACGTGCATAGTGAACGCCAAGGCGGTCACAAACGACTTTACATTCCACGTCGTTGTCGAAGAGCACTTCAAGGTGGTCAGCGACAAAACCGACCGGCGTATAGACGAACGCCTCGTAGCCATGTTTTTCGTGAAGTTCAGCCGTCAAATCTTGGACGTCCGGCCCGATCCAAGGATCCGGCGTGTTGCCTTCAGACTGCCAACCGACCTCATAGTTGATGACACCAGCAGCTTGCGCGATCTTATCTGCCGTCTCTTTCAACTGATCCGGGTACGGGTCGCCACCGGCCAAAATCTTCTCTGGCAAGCTATGCGCCGACACGATCAAGCATGCCTTCTCAGCTGGGACCGGCAAGTTCGCGAACGTCTCTTTGATCGCTTCAGCCCACCAATTGATAAATTTCGGCTCATCGTACCACGACTCGACCGAACGGATCTCGATGTCGTATTTCGCCGCTTCTTCATGGGCGCGTCCGTTGTAAGACTTGACGCTATATGACGAATAATGTGGCGCAAGAACGACTGAGACCGCTTCTTTAATGCCGTCGTTCGCCATTTGCGCGACCGCATCCTCGACGAACGGTTCGATATGCTTGAGACCGATATATAATTTGAAGTCGATTTCACCAGCGTGACGCTCGTTCAAAATGTCTCGAAGCGTCTCTGCTTGGTCGATTGTGATCTTCGCGAGCGGAGATACGCCCCCGATCGCCTCATAGCGTTCCGTCAAATCTTGGAGCGCTTCCGGTGCCGGCTTGCGTCCGTAACGAATGTGCGTATAATATCGTTCAATGTCTTCCGGTTTATATGGTGTTCCATAAGCCATTACGAGTAATCCGACTGTTTTCATGATGATTTGCCTCCCATTTTTTCACGTGAATAGTCATGGATAAATGCTGTCAATTTGACGAGTACGGCCGGGTCGACTTCTGGGAACACCCCATGTCCCAAGTTGAAGACGTAGCCCGGTTGTTTCATTCCTTCATCGAGGATTTCTTTCACTTTCTCCTCGATGACCGGCCATGGTGCAAGCAAGAACGACGGGTCCAAGTTTCCTTGCACCGCTTTCGTAATGCCGCGATCGCGCGCTTCTTGAACCGACAAGCGCCAGTCGAGCCCGACGACGTCGATTGGCTGATCTTGCCATTCTTCTACAAGATGGCTCGCTCCGACACCGTGCATGATGAGCGGGATGTCGAGTGTGCGCAATTCAGTGAAGATGCGCTCAGTCGTCGGTTTAATGTAACGGACATAATCTTTGCGGCTGAGCGTCCCGACCCATGAATCGAACAATTGGAACGCTTGGATACCGGCCTCGGCTTGTGCTTTGGCGTACGTGATGACCATGTCTCCAAGTTTGTCCATGAGCGCGTTCCAAACGTCCGGCTCAGCGTACATGAGTGCTTTCGTCCGATGATAGCTTTTCGATGGACCGCCTTCAATCATATAGCTCGCAAGCGTGAACGGTGCTCCCGAGAATCCGATGAGCGGAACTTCAAGACGCTCTCGAAGCAAACGGATCGTCTCGAGCACGTACGAAATGTCGTCGACATTCAGCGGTTTTAAGCGCTCGACGTCCTCCATCGTCCGATACGGATTATCGATGACCGGGCCAATCCCGCTCTTAATTTCTACGTTGACGCCCATCGACGGGAGTGGCGTCATAATATCTTTGTACAGAATGGCCGCGTCGACTCCGAGTTGCTTGACCGGGAGTTCCGTCACGTAGGCGCATAGTTCTGAATCGTGTGTGATTTCGAACAACGTCCTCGTTTTCTTGATCTCACGATATTCTGGTTGGTAGCGTCCGGCTTGGCGCATATACCAGACCGGCACATAGTCTGTCGCCTCTCCTCGAAACGCCTTCAAAATAGTATCGTTCATACGTCGCGTCATTCCCCTCTATAATTCTCCTACACTCTTCTTCTATAGGTATGTGAACTCAAAAACATTATACAGAAATTAATTAGAATAATGCTAATGTGAAGCATTTTCATTGTGTTTTCATTGTGTCATTTCTTTGTCGGATACGTACGGAACGCCGAATTGAGCTGACCCCGGATCAATTCATCACGCTGTCTCGTCGATAGACGTTTTTCGCGCTCTTTAATGTCTTGAATCCGCCATCCGTCCTCAAGCTTTGACGCCACGTCGATCAACCGCTCGACGTCATGGAAAGAATATTTACGCGAGCCTCCCTTTGTCCGCTCCGGGAAGACGAGTCCTTTCGCCTCATAATAGCGCACTTGTCGTTCAGAAAGCCCGGTCAGTTCGGTAATGACGCCCATTCCAATCACTTTCTTCGACTTGTAGTCCATCGTCCGCCATCTCCCTTCTCAAAAAAACTATGTCAGATAATCTGACAAATTGCAATCCAACCCGTTCATTTCGTCTTAAACTGAAACCAACTTTTGAAATCACACTTGCTAAAAGGAGGAATCGCAACATGGAAGAAATTATGTATTATATGGACACGCTGTTCGTACTCATCGCCGCACTGCTCGTCTTGACGATGCAACTTGGTTTCGGCTTACTCGAGACCGGGACGCTCCGGGCTAAAAACGCCGGGCATGTCGCTGTCAAACAAATCATCAGCCTCTCTGTGGCGGCACTCGCCTTTTGGGCCGTCGGGTTCGGCCTCTCATTCGGGGATGGTACCCGCTGGTTCGGGACTGAAGGATTCTTTTTGAACGGATCGTTCACGAGCCTCGACTGGGCCAACGTCTCGCTCGACATTAAATTCTTGTTCCAATTGTCATTCGTCGCCGTTGCGCTCGCAATCGCTTGGGGCGGATTTGCGGAACGGGCTAAACTGTCGGCTTACGTCTTATTCGGTATCTTCTTCGTCGCCATTCTCTATCCGATCGTCGCTCGCTCGGTTTGGGCGGGTGGACTCCTCGGCTCAATGGGGATGCAAGACTTCGCAGGCTCAGCCGTCGTCCATCTTCAAGGTGGGATGGCTGCCCTCATGGCGACGATCATCTTGAAACCACGACGGAAAACAGAATCACTCGCCGGTCATAACCACGTCTTGACGGTCGTCGGCGGACTCGTCCTTTGGCTCTGTTGGTTCGGATTCAACGCGGGATCGACGATGTCGGTCGCTGACGGATTCTTCGGTTATGTCGCACTTACGACGATGCTCGCTACGGCTGCCGGTGCGCTCGGCGCGCTCGCCATCGTCATGATCCACAAGAAGACGGCCGATATCCCTTCAGTCGTCAACGGTGTCCTCGGTGCGCTCGTCGCCATCACAGCCGCTTGTGCCTTTGTAGAACCATGGGCCGCTGTCGTCATCGGCGCTCTCGCTTCCATCGCAACATACGGCACGAGCATCCTCATGGCGAAGTATATCGATGACCCACTCTGTGCCTTCTCAGTCCACGGTGTCGCTGGCATCATCGGAACACTCGCACTCGGGTTCTTCGCATCACCGCGTCTCGTCGAGATCACCGGCATCGGTTCGGCCGGCCTCTTCTACGGTGGCGGCTTGTCACAACTCGGCGTCCAGGCGCTTGGTGTCTTGATCGCAATGGTCATCGCCGGAGGCGGAAGCTACGCCTTCTTAAAACTACTCGACATGACGATCGGTCTCCGTGTCACTGAGGAGCAAGAAGACGTCGGACTCGATATCGCCGAGCACGGTGTATCGGCGTACGGTGAAATCGATGCGGAAACTGACACTCCGGCTCGTCTGCCGAAGATTCTCGGCTCGAGCGTGTCGGTCATGTCACCAAAAAAATAACAGCAGTCAAAGGGACACCCTCCACGCGGAAGGGTGTCCCTTATTCATTTCAACCGCCCTAAATAGTAACGGATGACAAGATAGCCGAGCACGACTCCCGCGACCGCGTCAACTCTAGCACCGAACGCGACCGACCCGAGCGTCAGGAGGACCAACTGACCAATCAGTAAGCGGTTCATCCACCATTTGTAACCCGCCAACCGTTCAAGACGCGTGATTGGCAACCATGAAGCGATCGACATCGTATCGAGCCGTTTGAAGAGCGGCACGAGTTGGAGTGCGGTCAAACCGACGAACAGCGGGACGACCAAGCCGACATACCAGCCACCCGACAACCACATGACGATGAACGCCACGACAGAAAGGCGGAACACGAGGTCGAGCGAGTCTTTCGAACGGATGACGCGTAAGCCATAGACATAACGCGCGGCATCCGCGCGTCTGAGCACCGAACGCTCGAGCGCTCGCACGATGACACTTCTCTCCTTCACTTCTTCCCGCATCGCCGGCAAGTCGACGAACCAACTGATGACACGGTCGAACTGCGCCTTGCTCTTCTGCTCGAGCGTGAGCCAATCAAGGAGCGGGATGCGGTCGTGTCGTCTTAGATGAAGCAAGACAAGCGCGACAAGCGCCGGCACCGGCGTCAATAACGGGACACCGAAAATCATGATGACTCCACTCGCGAGCGCACTGAAGAGCACCACGTTTGAGACCAATTCGAGCTTTGCGAGGCGACCCGCTGCCGAAAGCAACACGCTCGCTGCGACGATGGCGCCTACTTCTGCCGGCGTGAGCGCTTGCGTCCGGACGATGAGCGGCAAGACGACGAGCATGGCGACGAGCGCCCGAACGCTCGCAAACACGACGTTGAACAGACGGACCCCGTTCATATACGAACGGATATCACCGAGCTCTGGCAACAAAAACACTTGGTCCGCTTCTTGAAGCAACGTCCGCGGCCGATGCCCGAGTGGCAAGAGCAAAAACACGAGCGCGACGACCCATTCGCTCGGAAACGCCGGGTCGAGTTCGTTTAAAAATTGATTGTAGACGAACCCTCCGTAAATGAGCGTGAAGTAGAGCGTGAACAAGAGACCCCCGTTCGCCACATAGCGGCTATACTTCACGACTTCTTCCATCCAACCATTAAACCGAGCGTTAAACACCCTCATTGCGCCCGCTCCTCGGCCTCGATCGCCTCGACATAAATGTCATCGAGCGTCGCGTCAGGACGGAGCGCATATTTTTCACGCAACTGCGCTGCCGTACCGGTCGCGATCACGACTCCTTGATGGAGAAACACGAACCGGTCACAGTGACGTTCCGCCGTCTCGAGGATATGCGTCGACATGAGAATCGCACAATCTTGTTTATACTCATCAAATAGGCGGAGCAGTTGACGTATCGCGAGCGGATCGAGACCGACGAACGGTTCGTCGACGATCAAGAGCGGCGTCTTCGTCACGAGCGCGCTCAGAATCATCGCTTTTTGGCGCATCCCTTTCGAGAAGACGGATGGGAACCAGTCCAACTGTTTCTCCATACGCATGTCGCGGGCCAATCGTTCCGTCCGCATCTCGAGGTCACGGCTGTCGATCTCGTACGCTTTCCCCATCAACAACAAATGTTCACGTAACGTCAACGTGTCATACAAAATCGGTGTCTCAGGTATATAACTTATTTTCTTACGATAATTTTTTTCGGATGATTGCAACGTTTCTCCGTCGACTTCGACTGATCCCGAAATCGGTTCAAGCAATCCTAAAATATGTTTGATCGTCGTCGATTTCCCGGCACCGTTTAGCCCTATCAGCCCAACGAGCTCACCTTTTTTTACTTCAAACGAAACATCATGTAGCACTTGTTTACCTATATAACCGCCGTTCAAGTGTTCGACGTGTAACATGAAAACTCCACCCCTTATTTTCAACTTTTTTTTGTGATATATGTTTTAAAAATTGTCACATGGGAATATTCTCTACTGTAAGGCATTTTAAAAACTTATTCATCACTTCCATTGTTCCATAAAATTGTTATTGAGAACAATGGACAAAACAGAGAGGAGAATGTTTGCATGGGTTTTATTCTTTATTTGATCGTCGGAGGTATCATCGGTTGGTTAGCAGGTCTTATTTTAGGTAAAGACGTACCAGGTGGCGTTATCGGTAACATCATCGCTGGTATCATTGGTGCTTGGCTTGGTGGATTGATCTTCCCTGATTTCGGACCAATCATCGCTGACATCGCGATTATTCCAGCACTTCTTGGTGCGATTATCTTGATCTTGATCGTATCGTTCGTTATGAAATCAATGAACAAAAAGCGCTAATCCAGTGCTACAAAAACGGGACCCTCGACACGAGGGTCCCGTTTTTCCGTTCAACTTAACAGTAAATACATCGCCCCGTCGCGTTCGATGAAGCGTTTATCCGTTTCTAAACCGAGCAACGTGAAAATCGATTCGAACAGCGAGCGATCGTAACGCCACTCGATCCCAAGCTCTGTCTCGATTCGTTCATTCGGTTCACCGAGGAGGGCGACCATATCGTCCGTCCGTTTGTCCAAATCGATGTCAATTTGGTTCACTTTCTTTTTAACAAATGTCACATCCATGCCGTCATACCGCCACACGTCGCCGTCCCGTTCAAGCGGTTCACCGAGCTGTTCGACGACCGCCTTCTCCCGCTTGTTCATAACCGACTCAATCGTTTCAAGCGAATGCCCGGTCCTCGCCTCGACTTCAATCTCGATCAGCTCGACCCGCTCGATATCGAACTGACCGGCGATCGTCTCGTTCGCTTCGGGCTGTAGCGCGAAAGCGAGCTGTTCCTCCCGAACGAGCGTCACCGTCTCCGTTCGCGTGACGGTCTCCCCGTTCACGACCGCGACGGCTTTGACGTCGTACCGGCCTGGCATCCGCTCGACCGTCAAGCTGTCGCCCGCCACATCAATCCGGCCTACTTGTGTCCCATCGACCCATATGTTCGTCAACGGCACGTCTGACGTCGCAACGAACGTTTGCGGTAACAGCTCAATCCGATAATCCGCAAAACCGAACCGGCCGTCTCCCGTATCAAGCAAGCGGAACAACCCGACTGACTCCATACCTTGACGTTCATCGGCGCGGTCCGCCGCCACCTCAGAGATCGCCTCACCTCGAATCGATTTCTCTTCGTTCAGCCAACGCATGAACCGGAGTGCCTCAGCGCGCGTAAGCGGCTCAGTCTCATATTCAACCGTCTGCTCAAAGAAAGCGACGTCTTCTGTCAACAGAGCCTCTTTGAATCGAACGTGGATTTGCGCGTTCGCCTCCGCCGGCTTATAGCCCCATATATAGATTGCCCCCGTCGCTAAGACGAGCAAAACGGCTAGGACGATGACGAGGCGAATCTTGCGCTGCCTTGTCGTCTTCTTCGATCGTTCATACGCCATTCTCTCCACTCCTATCACTTTCTCTTGTCCTTCTATTGTAGGATGACGTGAGAACGAGGACAATCATTCTTTCGCCTGAACTTCCGTGTTATGATGAAATCGATCAGTCATTTCATGAATGGAGGAAATACGATGCATACCGATGCCAATTGTATCTTTTGTAAAATCGTCAACAACGACATCCCTTCTTACAAAGTGTACGAAGATGATGACGTCGTCGCTTTTCTCGACATTTCCCAAGTGACGAAAGGCCATACCCTCGTCATCCCGAAACATCATGCCAAAAACATTTACGAACTTCCGAGCGACGTCGCAAGTGACGTCTTTAAAGCAGTCCCGGGAATCGCGAGCGCGATTCAACGCGAAACGGGCGCGATCGGGATGAACGTCCTCTCGAACGCCGAACAAATCGCCGGTCAGACAGTGTACCATTTCCATATTCACTTGCTCCCGCGATACGGCCACGAAGACGGCTTCGACGCGAAATGGGAAACCCATAACGATGCGTACACGCCAGAAGAAATGAGCTCGCTCGCGGCTCAAATCAAACAACGTGTTTGAACGAAACAAGCGGACCAGACTCCTCCGAGAGCCTGGTCCGTTTTCTTGTGTGTCATGACGAGTTGATCGAATTGAAGTGCCGCTTCCGCTCTTCTTCAATTTGTGCCCGTTCTATTTGCAATTTGATCGCATGCTCATACAGTTGCTGACGAGATTTGACAGACTCCGCTTGTTCGAACTCTTTTCTTAATTCATTTAGACGGGTGTCGATTTCAAAAAGTCGCTTTTCAAGCAAAGTTTGTTTACGCGTCTGTTCGTTCTGTTCTGACGCTTCGTATCCCGCCTCGAGTGCTTCCATTATTTTATGTGCCCAAGGGTCATCTCCCAGTTGTTTCGCCGCGTTGTACAAGTCTAGCATGTCATCGAACCAACGCTTTTGCTTGTCCACTGGAGGTCACCTTCCTTTGACCTCATTTTAAAATAAAATGATTTTTCGGTCAAAATTGAATGTTCTGAAAAATTTTATTTGAGATATAGGTTTTTAATCTCTCTTTTTTGGTAAAATAATATGAAAAGAATGTATTCTAGCATTATCGTGCTTGAGGAGGGGAATGTATTGTCGAGTCACAATCGTCGCGAGTGGGTTGCTTTTGGCTTTGTCGTAGCGTTTTTAGGCGTAGCGACAGTGAAAAAGATTGCTCGTGGAACAGCCAACGATGCCGCATCGAATCAGCATCGGGCGTCTACAATCACTACGTTGAAAGAACAATTCCAAAAAGTTGCCAAAGATGCTTCACAAGTGGTGGCGGCTGGTAAGTTACAAGGCAAAGAATTGACGGATCAAGTGAAAGCCGAGGTCGAACGCTATCAACAAGACATTCAGCCTTCAATCGAGCAGATCCAAGGAAACCTAAACGAGCTTTCAAACGTACAGTCAGATATGACCGAAGCGAAAGCGAAGAAGACCGACTGACCGGTCTTTAGGCATCGTCCGTCGTTTTAGTCACTTTGTATCCGGAAAGGATGAATTGAGATGGAACATGAAAAAGAATTCTCTGGCCCTGAGGCCATGCTCTATAGCCATAAAATCATTCAGCTCAGTAAAGCATTGTGGAAGACGGTCGAAAAAGACTGGCAGAACTGGATCAAGCCTTTCGATTTGAACATAAACGAGCATCATATTTTATGGATCGCCCACGCGCTCGGTGGCGCCTCAATCTCTGAGATTGCGAAATATGGCGTGATGCACGTATCGACCGCGTTCAACTTTTCGAAAAAATTAGAAGATCGTGGTCTCCTCACGTTCTCTAAAAAAGAAACGGACAAACGTAATACTTATGTACAGTTGACACCTGAAGGCGAAGCGCTCTTGCTCGAAACGATTCATGCGTTCGATCCTGAAGAGAACGGTGTGTTCCGTGCCTCGCTCCCGTTACAGGAGTTATATGGGAAGTTCCCAGACTTGACGGACATCACGGCCATCGTCCGCCGCCTTTACGGCGATAACTTTATGGACATCTTCGCTGAAACATCAAAAATGATTTCTGAAGAGGCCGGACGTCGTCCCGAGGATGACGAAGTGACTAAAGAAGCTTGACGTGTGCATACAGGGGCTCTGTAACTTCGAGAGCAATCCCTTGTTTGACGCACGCCGCCAAGGTGACTCCAGGGTCTAACGACGGATGCAACATCCCTACGAAACTGACGAGCAAAGGCTCTACGGACGACAAGCCGTAACGCCTTTGCTCGTTTTGTTGATGGCGAATCTCGTCGAGCAAGCGATAGAAGTCCGCAACTTCTTCTTTCGTCAAGTTTGCTTTGATGACTTCATATTCAAATGGCCGGCTCGACCAATCGACTAGTCCGAGCAACAGCTCCACCTGAAAAGACAACTGATTAACTTTCTCTTCTAACGACACGTTTCCCACCCCATCATTTCACATTCTCTTTCATCATTATACGATACGTTTCTGTGCTATGATACTACACAGGTAACCGAACAGCTGTCATCATTAACAAAATGTGGTATAGTCGAACATAGAAACTTATAGATTTTTAGGGGTGGAATATATGTCAAACGGAATGACGAATGAACCAAACAAACAAAACAAAAAGTTTTCAACTGGTGCCCTTGTCGGCGCATCGGCAATCGCGCTTCTCATCGGTGCAGGTGGAACGTACGCTGCAACGAGCGGCGGATCTTCTGACAACTCAACTGTTGTCTCTTTCGAAGGTGGCGAAATCACGCGCGGTGAAATCGCGAACATGAGCTACGACCGTATGGTCCCACAACTCGCTTTCCAAGAAACGATGAACGCACTTCTCGAAAAAGAGTATGGCGACAAAGTCGAGCAAGAAAAAGTCGACGAAGAGTTCAGCAAGACGGAAGAGCAGTTCAACTCGAAAGAAGAGTTCGAACAAGCGATCCAACAGGCTGGCATGACAGACACGGATGAGTTCAAAGAGGCGCTCCGCGGCCAGATGCTCGTCGATGCTGCGAAGTCTGAACTCGTCGACGTGACGGACGAAGAAATTGAAGCTCAATTCGCCAAAGAGAACGTTGAAGTCAAGGCGAGCCACATCCTCGTCGAGACGGAAGAAGAAGCGCAAGCGATCATCAAAGAAATCAACGATGGCGCTGATTTCGCAGACGTCGCGAAAGAAAAATCGACAGACGGTTCTGGTGAAAAAGGCGGTGACCTCGGTTACTTCTCACTCGGCGCCATGGTTCCTGAATTCGAAAACTACGCGTTCCAAGAAGATGTCGTCGGTAAAGTCTCAGAGCCGATCCAATCACAATACGGATTCCACGTCATCAAAGTCGTTGACCGTAAAGAGAAAGATCTCAAACTCGAAGATGAGAAAGACCGCATCCGTGAAGAAGTGGCAACTGAAAAGGCAGCTTCAGTCGACGCCAACAAAATCTACGCTGAGTTGATTGAAAAATACAACGTTGACGTGAAAGACGCGAAAGCCTCAACACAGTTCGACGCAGTAAAAGACGCACTCAAAGCGGAAGAAGAAGGAACGTCAGAAGAAGCACCGGCCGAAGAGTCGACAGAACAATAAGCAACAGGCAGGCGTCCCGCGGGATGCCTGCCTTTTCTTATAATTTCGGTTTGTAAAACGCCCGGTTATCAAGCGCCATGACCCGTTCTGTGAACGTTCCTGGCTCAACACCTTCGAACGCCTTATCGAACATGTTCATCCGAGCATCGATGTTGTCGATGAAGAACAGCATCTCCGCTTCCGGAAGTTGCGGCGCGTTTGCCGAGCCCCACTCCGGCTTCCCGTGATGACTCAAGACGAGATGTTGTAACAACGTCGTGACTTCGCGGTCGGTCCCGAGCTCGCGGGCTACGACTTCAATCTCGGACGACATGAGCGACAAGTGACCGAGCAGCTTGCCTTCGAGCGTATATTCCGGAGTGATCGCGTCCGACAGCTCGATGACTTTCGCCAAATCGTGCAAGACGACACCTGAGACGAGCAAGTCACGGTTCAACTGTGGATACAAGTCACACATCGTTCCAGCAAGCTTGAGCATCGACATGACATGGAACGCGAGACCTGAATAGACCGCATGATGATGACGCACCGCCGCCGGATACGTGAAATACGTCTCTTCGTTTCGGTCGACAATCGTCGTCACGAGTTCCCGCATACCCTCGTGACTGATTGCGTCGATATACGCCCGGATCGTCGTCTCGAGCTCCGACCTCGGAATCGGCGCAGAGCGGACGTACGGGGCGATGTCCGTCTCCCCTTCGATAATCGAGATCTGCTTCAGTTTGAGTTGCGTCCGGCCCCGATAGTCCATGACTTCTCCTGAGGCGTGGACAATCTTTTTCGTCCCGTACTTCTCTGTATCGGCGCTATCCCACACCTTCGTCTCGATTTCGCCGCTCTCATCGCATAAAACGAGCGTCAGATAAGGCTTCCCGTTCCCGGCGAGCCCTCGATATGATTGTTTGATCATTACATATTGGTTTAACGTGTCGCCCACTTTGAGCTGACCGATTTTAGTCGTCAATGAAAGCACCTCTCTTCTTGTCAGTACTTCCATCTTAACGAAAGTTCGCCTTAGATGCCAACTTTCTCAGTAAACCGGGAATACTTGAGGAGAGAAGAAAATTGGGGGAATACAAGATGAACTGGACTTGGTACACACGACCTGAGGAAATCGTACACGTTGACGACTACTATATGGAAGCATACACGTATTGGCTCGAACAACTGACAACGGCCAAAGTGACGAAAATCATCGTCGAGCAGGACTACATGTACGGTTCGCTTACGCTCGACTATGAGCAGCTCGAACGCGAACCGCAGAAAATCGGTCATTACTTCGTGACGCGTGACTTTTTATGGACGATCGGGTTTGATGATCTGTATTGCGATAGCGTCGCAGCGAAACAATATGACACACCGATTGAAGCGTTCTATGACCTGCTCGCCGAAAAGATGGATTATTATTTCCACGGGATCGATGAATACGAGGAACGTCTGATGATGGCACAGCGTCAAATGAGCGGTCAAGTTCCGCCTGAGTTCATGAACGAAATATTTGGGCTGCGGAGCGAGATTGAACGCTGGTCAGATACCGTCGTCCCGTACCGCGAGCTACTGATGGCGGGACGAGAGGCGTTCCTCGACATAGAGTTGAATGAGCTGAAGTCTTATCGCCTTGCTGAGTACCGTGTCGACCGGCTGTTGACGTTGATCGAACACTACCAAGGCGATGTCATCGCCTTGACCGACCTCGCCTCGACGCTGTCAAATTTCCGTGGCAACGAGATCATGAAGGCGTTGACCGTCTTCACGGCGCTGACGACACCGGTCGTCGCCTTCGGTGCCGTCTGGGGCATGAACTTTAAACAGATGCCAGAACTCGAATGGCCGCTCGGCTATCTATTCGCTTGGGTCATGATTGTTCTCTTCACGGGCTTAGTTTACGCTTGGTTAAAACAAAAAAATTGGATTGGTTCTCTGTTACAATTCCCGAATCAAATCCGTAACCAAAAACAAATGGAAAAACAGAGGAAGAGAACAAAACAGTAAAAAAACGAACAAAAGTTCGCTATAATGAAAGGAGTCGATTGAAACAGAAAGGAGATGCCGATGGAACGTTTAATCATACATGTCGATATGGATGCGTTCTATGCATCCGTCGAACAACGAGACCGCCCTCATTTGCGAAATAAGCCCGTCGTCGTCGGTGGCGCCCCCCACAGCCGTGGAGTGGTCGCCACCTGTTCGTATGAGGCGAGGAAATACGGCGTGCATAGCGCCATGTCGTCACGCCGGGCGTTCGCCCTGTGCCCGCAAGCGACGTTCGTCAAGCCGCGCTTTCAGGCGTATCGGCAAGTGAGCCAAGACGTGATGGAGATCTTCAAGTCCGTGACGCCATTTGTCGAGCCGCTATCGCTCGATGAAGCGTACCTCGACGTCACCGAGAACTCACTCATGAGCACGTCGGCTCCTTACGTGGCGCGCTACATTCTCGGTGAGATCAAACGCCGGACCGGACTGACCGCTTCCGCCGGAGTCGCTCCGTCCAAGTTCGTCGCCAAAATCGCCTCCGGGTTCGACAAACCGAACGGCCTCACTATCGTCGCCGCGGACGAAGTCGAGTCGTTCCTCGCCCCGCTGTCAATCACGGCGATGCACGGTGTCGGGAAAGTGACTGCTCAAATCCTCTTCAAACATGGCTTTGAAACGATTGCCGACATCCAGCAATCGCGACCTGAACAGTTGAAGGCCATCCTCGGCCATGACCGTGGTGTCCAGTTATACGAACTCGCACACGGACGTGACAGCCGTCCCGTCGTCCCGACCCGTGAACGCAAGTCGATCGGCTCGGAGACGACGTTCGCCTTTGACCTCGACGACCCGGAGGAAGTGTATGAGCGCGTCATCCCTGAGATCGAAGACGTGTTGCAGCAGCTCGACCGCCGTGAATTGAGTTGTCAAACCGTGACGATCAAAATCAAAACGAGCGAGTTTCAAGCACGCAGTCACCAGATCAAGCTGAACCATCCGACCCATGACCATGATGAGATCAAACGGCTTTCCCGACGCTTGTTCGACGAGATGTCAATCAACGAGCCGGTCCGTCTAATCGGCATGACCGTCTCCGATTTGATTCCCCGAACGGAGACGGCCCGTCAGCTCACGTTCGACGAACTAACGAAACCATCGCTTGAAGAATGAATGGTGATTCAGTACAATGGAAAGAAAGGGGGGGATCCGTTTGAACATGTACACAGTCACTGCGTTCGAGAATGACGGCACGATTTTACTTAATGATTCATTCGAGGCAACGAACGACGAAGAAGGAAAAGCGACAGGGCTAGCGATGCTCCATGAGGCCGGTCACGACCATAAAGGAGCGCGCATCGTCCGCCAAGGGCAACTCATCTATTTCGAACGGTGCAAACTTCCTGGAAAACTAAAAGGCACGGCCTCATAACAGAAGCGCCCCGGGAACCCGAGGCGCTTGTTTATTCGCTATATTTAGTCTCCCATTGTTCGCGCCACGTCCAATAATCGGGATGTAGCTCTTCCGACGTTTTGCCGTCTAGCGAATACGAACTGCCGACGAGCGGCTCGGCCGAATCCGGGAACGACGTACCGCCGATGATTTCACCGTCCACCATCATCACAAAGACGTTCGCCTGACCGAGCGGATGGTTGCGGACGATAAAATGCTCTTGCCGAATGTTGCGTCCGATGTATTCATCCGGAGGCGTCGTCTGGACTTCCCACGTACTACGAGTCAGCAGCTCAAGCAAATCCGATTTCTCAAAGCTCGACGTCCGATTCCCTTTATAAGAGACGAGCTCATAACCTTGCTCTTCTAAATACGCTTCGGCCATTTTGGCGTCCGCCCCTAGCGTCGGCTCCGGCTTCCCACTCGCATCTGAACAGGCCGCGAGCAAGACGACCGCCAACAAGATGCCGATTCGTTTCCACATCATCTGTCCACCTCATCAGTTCATTGTTGATAACTTATTCGTCAACTAACAAAAATTTCCTCTTTCAGAATGGGAAGAGAGATAAAATCGAAAAAATCGCGACGACCGCGACAATCAATTGTAGCGGCAAACCAACTTTAACGAAATCGAAAAAGCGATAGCCGCCGATACTGAACACCATAGCGTTCGTCGGTGAGCCGAACGGCGTCATAAACGCGAGTGATGCCGCAACCGCGACGGCGACGACGAGCGGCACCGGACTGACTTCAAGTGACGCGGCGAGCGATAAGGCGAGCGGTGCGAACAAGACGGCCGTCGCCGTATTGGAGATGATTTGACTGAGCACCATCGTTGCGACGAAGATGGCGACAAGCACCCAGACCGGACCAGCACGTCCGAACGACTCACTGATCCATGTGACGAGCCAGGTCATGACACCCGCATTTTCAAGTGCGGTCCCGACTGGAATCATGGCGGCGATCAACAGGAGCGACGACCATTGGACCGACTCGTAGGCAACGTCCATATGCCGGACCGCTCCCGTCAGCACCATCGCGATGGCCGCGAGCCAAACGGCAACGGTCGGGTCGACCCATTCGAAGACGAGGAGCACGATCATGACGAGCATGATGAGACCGGCCGCGAGTTGATGGCGCTCGGACACAGCTCGGTTAGCGACATCGGTCACGCGCTCGTTCGCGAGCAACAAGTGTGTCTCGTCACCCGCTTTTTCTAAATCGCCCCACTCGCCTTGGGCCACGAGCATATCGCCTCGCTCTAACGGGACATCTTTCAACCGTGTCATCGCAATTTCTTCGTTCGGGCGGATGACTTGAAGCACGTTCAAGCGGTAGTCATTCCGCAACCGACTCTCCGAGAGACAGTGACCGATGAGCGGGCTATCAGACGGGACGGTGAAAATAGCGACGCCTGACTCTTTCCCGTAGACATCTTTCAGCTCCATCGGTTCAACGACCACCCCTTCTTGACGGGCGACGCGTCGAACATCCGCTTCTGCGCCGCTAACGAGGACACGTCCCTCATAGAGCACCGTATCGGCTCGGGCCGTGACGAGTCGATGCGCGAGCCCTTTTCGCTTTTCACCGAGGACGATCAAACCGTCACGTGACCACTTCACATCTCGGAGTGTTTTCCCGACGAGCGGATGACCTTTCGTGAGCGTGAGCGCGTAGATGTTCAACTCGGGCATCGGCAGACGGGCGACGACGACCGAACGAACCTCGCCCGCATCGAGCAACCGGTTCCCGATGACATAAAAGTAGAGCAGCCCGACGACGGCGGCGGCGAACCCGATTGGCAGTAGCGAGAAGAAACCGAGCGTTCCGACTGAGGCACTACGGAGCGCCTCGGCGGCGACAAGGTTCGGTGGGGTCCCGATGAGTGTCATCGTCCCGCCGATGCTTGAAAAGAACGCGAGCGGCATTAACAGTTTTGCCGGATTCGTACCCGTTTGTCTCGACATGGCGAGAACGACCGGGATCAAGAGCGCGACCGTCCCCGTGTTCGACATGAGACTCGATAGAAACGTCACGGTGACCATCAGAACGAGAAATAGACGCACCTCACTCCCTTTCGCATAAGGAATGAGCCCAGCGCCAAGCCGTTCGGCGAGCCCTGTATGAAACAGGCCCGCTCCGACGATGAATAGTCCGGCGATCATCAAGACGACCGGATTCGAGAAACCCGCCATCGCTTCGACAGGCGACAGTTGCTGTGTCAATACGAGCGCGACTAGCCCGACGAGTGCGACGAGATCGGCCCGCAACCAGCCCCCGATGAAAAAGATGATCATGACCGCTAATATGAACAAGGTGACCATGACGTCCACCCTCTCTTGTGAATTGATGTACAAGGTTATTATACCCCATAATATGTAAGCGCTATCATAATGAATTTGACAAGTCGGTCAACAAAAAAAACGGATGGCTCGAAAGCCATCCGCACAGGTGTTATTGAACTTCGTTTTCATTAACCATCGGAGCGTATAGCTCTTCAAGTGGTTTCATGATAATTTTTGTCACTTCTGTGACCAGTTGATGCATGCGTTGCTCTTCTTGCATGAGCTCCATGATCAATTCGTTCTGTTGAACGCTCATCATTTTCGTTTGAGCATCCATCATCTCTTGTTCTGAGATTTCTTCGCCTTGCATTTGCTTTTGCTGAAGCGTCATTTGGATATCACGGAAGTCAGCGAACAACTGGTTCGCTTCTGCATCCGCATTGACACGATCGTATAATGAAGAGAGATTTGTGAACTCCTCAGATTCGCGAAGTGCTTTTTCCAATTGGTTAGCATGATCGTACAAGTTTGTTTGTGACATGTGACGTCCTCCTAAATACTATTAGGGCCGTGGCCGATCAAACGATGGCAATCAACCCTTGAATCAAACCAATCATACCACCTAACAGCGCCCCAAGCCATGTTATTGCCCGGAACTCCCGTTTCGAGATCGATAAGACGATCTCCTCGAGGTACGACGTATCGAGCGATTGGACTTGCTCTTGCACGATTTGATCGATTTTCAGACGGTCCATCACCGTCTCCATTTGATTGGTGAACCGCTCGATGACGAGCTGAACCCCGTTCGGGACGAGATCGTCGACGATGCGCGTCTCGACGTCTCGTGTATACGAATAGACGGTCCGGTCGAGCAATTCGCCGATCGGGAGACGGGTGATGACTTCTGTCGTCACCCCATCGATCAATCGGTCTTCTAATCGCTCATCTAAGAGTGTGTCGACCGTACGCTCACTGAACCGTTCGAACTCGCGCGTGATCATCGTCGCCATTCCAGACCGAGTCGACCCGCCACGTAAAATGTTGACAATCTCCGGGCGAATCATCTCGACGAAGTTCATATTTTGAATGAACCCGGCGATAAACCCGAGCCGGCGTTGGACGAACGAGTCGACCATATACCGCAGCTGAGCCTCTCCTTCCGCCGAATAGAAATACTCTTCTGATTTGACGAGCATCGCATCGACGATTTCCGGGATCACGTCACGGACACGGTCCATCCCGTCCTCACCGAGCAGTTCGTACAGCTTGCGTGACTTGACGTCAGCAAGTACGAGCCGGAGCTCTTGACGGAGTTTCGTGTCCGCTTCCGTCAACACACGCGACTCGGCGTCCGGATAAAGCGGTTCGACTAGTGTACGGATCGTCTTGTCCGAACGGAGCATCGTCCGTACTTCCTCTTGGACGAAATAGGTGATGTGGCCGCTCACTTGTTCGTCGAGCAGGCGCTTCCGCATCCCTTCAGGCGTCAACAAGTGTTTCACGACCGTCTTGCCGAGACTCGTCGCCAATTCGTCGCGGCGTTTCGGAATCAACCCCGGTGTGAACGGTACTCGGACTTTTCCGATGTACTTTGGCTCGTGGGGCCGAAATAACATTTTGATGGCGAGGAAGTTCGTCACTCCCCCGATTGTCGCCCCAATGGCGATCATGATGAATATTTTTAGTAGACTATCCAAACTGCCTGCCCCCGTTCTGAAATATGATACATTGTTGAAGAGGTGATTGTGTTGACTACGTTTGATCGTATTAAATCGATTTTCCCGACCGTTGTCCATCGGTCGGAAGACGCATCCGGAGACTATGCTTGGTATCAAGCACATGACGGGACCGTGTTCGGCTTGCCAAAAAGCGAGTTGAACGAGCGTGAACGGCAACTGCTCGAATGGTCGGCGACACCGTTTTTGACGACCGCCGACCCCCGTCAAGAAAAATGGCAAAACCGCCTGCTCACCGATTCATATCGGATCGCGCAACCGTTCCGTCTGTTGTCGCTATCGCTCCACTATCAAGAGAGGGAATCGCTCGAGCAATTTTTAGAGATATTACACGACTTCATGCCAGAAGCGGAGATTGTCGTCATGACGCGACATCACGTTGAAATCATTGAGATGAACCAACTCGTCGACTTGTCTGATTTCGAGGATGTATTGCGTGCCGGCGCGAGCGACTGCTACGTCGAAGCGCACGTCATCTTTAGTGAGCGGCCGCTCGGTGTGTTGGGGACGCTTTACCATCAACACATGACGTTGCGCCCGTTCGCGAAACTCCCTACTAAAACTTACCCTGCTAGTCAATTATTATACCATTACTTGCTACAAGACCATGAGACTTTTGCCACACGTCTCCAATTGACCGAGGCGGCGTATTCGATACTCGATAAGACGAGCGTCGAATTGTTAGAGGCGCTGTTCGCAAACTCGCTGAACGTGTCCCATACGGCGAAGGCGCTGTTCATGCATCGGAACACGCTCAATTACCGGCTCGATCGGCTCTATGAACTGACAGGATATGACGCTCGTCAGTTTTATGATGCGAGTTTACTCCAACTGATTGTCACGTTGCACAAATCTGAGTAACTGTTTTTGTGCAACGTGTACATATCTCGTGCAAGCGGTTTCATCGTATAATCAATCTTGTAAGCGCTATTATACAAGAACACATTCTCAGGAGGCTAACGACAATGGCAGAAATTCAATTGAATCATATTGATAAAATATACGACGGTGGTGACGGGAAAGCCGTCAGCGACTTCAACTTGCACATTAAAGACCGGGAGTTCATCGTTTTCGTCGGACCGTCTGGTTGCGGTAAATCGACAACACTTCGCATGATCGCAGGACTCGAAGAAATCTCGAGCGGCGACTTCATCATCGACGGCAAACGCATGAACGACGTGGCGCCGAAAGACCGCGACATCGCGATGGTCTTCCAAAACTATGCCCTCTACCCGCACATGAGCGTCTATGACAACATGGCATTCGGTTTGAAGCTTCGGAAGTTCCCGAAAGAAGAGATCGACCGTCGCGTCCAAGATGCGGCTCGTATCCTCGGACTTGAAGAATACCTCCAACGTAAACCGAAGGCACTCTCAGGTGGTCAGCGCCAACGTGTCGCCATCGGTCGTGCCATCGTCCGTGATGCAAAAGTGTTCTTGATGGATGAGCCGCTCTCAAACTTGGATGCAAAACTTCGCGTACAAATGCGTAAAGAGATCATCCAGTTGCACAACCGTCTCGATACGACGACGATCTACGTTACCCATGACCAAACAGAAGCGATGACACTCGCGACTCGTATCGTCATCATGAAAGACGGGATCATCCAACAAGTTGGTTCACCGAAAGAAGTATACGACAACCCAGATAACATCTTCGTTGCCGGCTTCATCGGTTCGCCTTCGATGAACTTCTTCCGCGGAACACTCGCAGACGGCAAGTTCGTCGTGAACGGCGAAGAAATCAACGTGCCTGAAGGCAAGATGAAAGGTCTTCGCGACCGCGGTTACATCGGTAAAGAACTCATCCTCGGGATTCGTCCAGAATCGATCCACGATGAGCCGATCTACATCGACTCTCCGACGACACACACGTTCCAAACACACATCGATGTATCTGAACTCATGGGTGCCGAGTCTTACCTTTACGCCGAGCTCGGTGGACACCAGTTCACGGCCCGCATCGACGGCCGCTCGAACATCCGCATGGGTGACGACGTAGAACTCGCGCTCGACATGACGAAAGCACACTTCTTCGACTCTGAGACAGAGCTCGTCATCCGTTAATACAAAATCCCCTCGATTCTTGGAATCGAGGGGATTTTTCGTTTAGCGGGTCGCATAGCGACGTTCGAGCCGATGCTGCCCCGCTTGGATAAGTGTCGACAAGATCCAATAGATCGAGGCCGAGAACAAGAGGAGCGGCATGACCAAATAGGTCGTCGCTGCAATCTGGTCTGAGACGTACGTCAACTCCTGCACGGCGATGACCGACCCGAGCGACGTCGACTTGATGATATCAATCACCGAGTTCGACACCGGTGGGATGGCCCGTGATAACGCTTGTGGGAAGATAATGTCTTTAAAGCGCTTCGCCCGCGGAATCCCGAGGGCGACACTCGCCTCGACTTGTCCGCGATCGACCGAATTGATGGCTGCCCGGAACGCCTCCGAGATATAAGCCGCAAAGTGCAGACCCAATCCGAAGATGAGCGCCTGCATCCCACTCAATTGGACGAATCCGGTCAAGCCGACGTACAAGATGAGCAGTTGCAAGAGCAGTGGCGTGCCCCGGAAGAACGAGGTATACGTCCGAGTGAACAACCGCAACACTTTGATTGGACTGCTGTAAAGTAACGCGATGATCAGACCGAGCACCAAGGCGAGGATAATCGACAGGATACTGGCGATCAACGTCAATTGTACGGCTTCGATATAGGCCGAACGGTTCTCGATGACGGTCGTGATCAGTTCATTCATTGACTGATGTCCTCACCGAAGTACTTATCACCGATTTCAGCCATCGTTCCGTCTTCTTTCATTTCAGCAAGCGCCTCGTTCAACTGATCGAGCACGTCGCTGTCTTGGCGTGTCATGTAACCCGCCTCGCTCTTGTTGAAGACGTCACCGACCGCTTTCACGTCGTAGCCTGTCTTCTCGAGCTCCGTCAAGATGAAGAGACGGTCGTTGAGTGCTGCGTCGAGACGTCCGACTTGAAGGTCTTGCAGCACTTGGTTCGCGCCTTTATAGAACTTCACTTCAGCACCAGCTTCTTCAGCCATCTGGGCGTAAACCGATCCTTGTGTCGAACCGACAACTTTACCGTCAAGGTCGTCGATGCCTTGGATGTCTTCGTTATCTGAAGCGACGATGACTTGTGCACCTGATACCGCGTACGTATCCGAGAACGCATACTTCTCTTCACGCTCCGGTGTGATACTCATTTGGTTCGCGATCATATCGATGCGTTCCGCGTCGAGTGCCGGGACAAGTCCTTTGAAGTCCATCGGCTCATACTCGACCGTATAGCCGGCACGCTCTGCCGCTTCGTTCAACACGTCGATGTCATACCCTGTGATTTCACCTTTATCTTTGTATGTGAATGGCGGGTATGTCGCTTCCGTCCCGACTGTGATGACTGTTTCTTCAGATCCACTGTCCGTCTCTGTACCGCAAGCTGCGAGCACCCCGAACGATGCGCCGATTGCGAGAACTGCCGTTAATGATTTTTTCATGTGATTTCCGCCTTCCTGATAATCCTTATATGATTACATGGTTTTGAGCAATATACTCATCATACTGACGAGGTTAAAAGAAGTCAAACAAAAACCACCGCTCCCAGTTGAGCGGTGGTACACTAGTCAGTCGATTGCTTTTGCTTGCTTCATAACGTCTCGTTCAATCGCTTCACGTTTCGCCGTCGTCGTCTCGGCACTATCCGCGTGAACGCTGAAGTAGAACTTGATCTTCGGCTCTGTGCCAGACGGGCGGAGGCAGAACCACGACCCGTCCTCGAAGACGAATTTGAGCACGTTCGAAGATGGCAAGTCGATGTCATCGGTCGTATTTTGACGAAGGTCGGTCGCGACTTGCAGCTTGTAATCCTCGAAGCGGACGACTTCATAGCCGGCAACTTCTTGCGGCGGGTTGGCACGGAACGATTCCATCATCCGGCCGATCTGTTCAAGCCCGGCTTTCCCTTTCAACGTCATCGATTGAAGCGATTCCTCATAAAAGCCATACTTCTCATAAATCGCTTGGAGCGCGTCATACAACGTTCGTCCCTGCTCCTTATGGAAAGCTGCCATCTCGGCGCCGAGCACGCACGCCTGGACAGCGTCTTTATCACGGCAGAAGTCACCAATCAAATAGCCGTAGCTCTCTTCGTAGCCGAACAAGAACTCGTACTCGCCTGACTCCTCGTACTGTTTGATCTTCTCACCGATGAATTTAAAGCCGGTGAGCGTGTTTTCGAGATGCACGCCATACGCTTTAGCGATGGCCGCCCCGAGCTCGGACGTGACGATTGTTTTCGCGACGAATCCGTTCGCTGGCATCGTGCCGGTCTCGACTTTTTGCGATAGGATGTAGTCCATCAAGAGCGCTCCGGTCTGGTTCCCGGTCAAGACGAACCATTCCCCATCGCGGTCACGCACGGTGAAGCCGACGCGGTCAGCGTCCGGGTCGGTCGCCATGAGCAAATCGGCATCAACCCGGTCACCGTACTCCATCGCCAGCTTGAACGCCGCCCGCTCTTCCGGGTTCGGAGAACTGACCGTCGGGAAAGCGCCGTCAGGTTCGGCTTGCTCTTCGACGATCGTGACATGGTCAAACCCATACGCCTTGAGCCCTTCCATGACCGGTCGGCGACCCGTCCCGTGAAGTGGCGAGAAGACGATTTTGAGGGCGTCTGCTTGGACGTCCTTATGGATTCGAATCGATTGAAGAGCTTCCATGTAAGCCGCATCGACAGACGCATCGACGTTGACGAGCGTCCCGTCGGCGCGGAGCGTTGCTTCGTCTTGGACCGGGATGCTTAACTCGTCCTCGATCGCGTTGACGTAAGACACGAGCTCGTCCGCCTCGGCCGGCGGTAATTGCCCGCCGTCGGCGCCATACACTTTGAAGCCGTTATATTCAGGCGGGTTATGACTCGCCGTGATGACGACTCCTCCAAACGCGCCTAGGTGTCTGACGGCGAATGACAGTTCTGGCGTTGCCCGTAAGCTCGGGAACAAGTAAGTCTTGATCCCGTTCGATGCAAACGTCCGTGCCGACTCGAGCGCGAATTCAGGTGAATAGTGACGTGGATCATGGGCGATGACGACTCCGTGCCGTTTCGCTTCCTCGCCTGACGCCGAAATAAAGTCGGCAAATCCTTGCGCCGCTTTACGAATCGTATAGACGTTCATTCGATTGGCACCTGGTCCGATTTCACCGCGCATACCACCCGTCCCGAATTCAAGCGTCTTATAAAACGCCTCCTCGAGTGTCGTCTCGTTTTGTGACATCTCGTCTAATTCGGTCCGAAGATAAGGTTCAAGTTCCTCATATTGATTCCAACGCTCATATGTTTGTTGCCATGCCATGGTCAATTCCCCTTTCGACGTTCAAATTCAATCGAAGTACTCGCCAATTTGTTCCATCTTGTATACGATGGGAGTAACGAAACTTCGAGGTGATACTATGTTTCCAACTATGCGTGCCCAAGAATTGAAACAAATCGTCCATACGGACTCAATCCGATTTATTGATTGCCGCTATTCATTGAACGACGCTTCATACGGAAAATACGTTTATCGTCAAGGACATCTCCCGAATGCCGTCCATCTCGACTTGATGGAAGACTTGTCAGGCCCTGTGTCCGTTCACGGCGGACGTCACCCGCTCCCGTCAAAAGAAGCGTGGACGGAAACGCTCCGACGCATCGGTATCCAAAAAGACGACTTGATCATTATTTACGACGACGGTTTCCCATACGCCGCACGCGCTTGGTGGTTATTCAAGTGGGCCGGCCATGAGCGCGTCATCGTGCTCGAAGGTGGAATCCAGGCCGGCATCACTTACTGTGGTGAGACAACGACCGAGATTTCGACGTATCCTGCTTCGACATACGTCCCTGATTTCAACGACGATATGATCGCCACAATCGAAGACGTGCGCGCCGCAACGACAACAGGTGGCCTGTATGACTCAAGGACGGCCGACCGTTACGACGGAAGCCACGAACCGATCGATAAAAAAGCCGGGCATATCCCGAACGCCCTGCTTTGCCCATACGTAGACGCCGTCACGGAGCTCGGGACGCTTCAAGACTTTCACGATTTGCGCGAACTTTACGCCAACGTGCTCGATGTCCCGAACCCAATCTTTTATTGCGGCAGCGGTGTCACCGCCTGCGTGAACATTTTGGCATTACATGCGCTCGGTAAAGACGATGTCCGTCTCTATCCCGGCTCATACTCTGACTGGATCAGTTATCCAGAAAATAAGGTCCACCCATAACGGGTGGATTTTTTTATTTCACACTCGTCGGCTTGATGTTCCAAACCGCGTTCGCATATTCCGTGATTGTGCGATCGCTCGAGAAAATACCAGACTTGGCCGTATTGACGATTGAACTTTCCGCCCAACGCGCCTTATCTGCGAACACTTCATCGACGCGTCGCTGTGCCTGCATATAGGACATAAAGTCTTTCAAGACGAGGAAATCATCGTTATAGACGAGAAGCGAATCAAAGATCGCTTGGAACTGATATTCTCCGACTTTATCGAACGTCCCATTGACGAGACCGTCGACGACGTTACGTACTTCGGTGTTGGCATGATAAATATCGGCCGCATGATACCCGCCGAATTTTTTATAGTTCATGACTTCTTGCGGCGTCAATCCGAAAATGAAGATATGGTCGTCACCGACCGCATCGCGAATCTCGATGTTCGCCCCGTCAAGCGTACCGATTGTGAGCGCTCCGTTCATCATGAACTTCATGTTTCCGGTTCCTGACGCCTCGTAGCTCGCCGTCGAAATCTGTTCACTAACATCCGAGCCCGGGAAGATCCGTTCTGCCATCGAGACGCGGTAGTTCTCAAGGAACACGATCTTGATGAACTGACTCGCCCGTTTATCGTTGTTAATCATCGACGCGAGGGCATTGATGTAGCGAATGACTTCTTTCGCGTAATAATAACCTGGCGCCGCTTTCGCTCCGAAGATGAACGTCCGTGGAACCATCGTGAACGTCGGGTCTGTTTGAATCTTTTGATAGAGCGCGTGAATATGCATCGCGTTCATGAGCTGACGCTTATACGCATGCAGACGTTTGACTTGAACATCGAAAATCGAGTTCGGGTCGACACTGATCCCCGTCTCATCTTGAATGTAAGCCGCTAAGTCGAGTTTATTTTGTTGTTTCACTTCCATCACTTGCTCCTGGAAGCTCGTATCTTTCGAGACGTCCATCAACTTCTCAAGATCGTTCGGGTGCTCGATCCATGACGGACCGATTGCGTCCGTGATCAAGTTCGACAGCCGCGGGTTTGATTTCAAGAGCCAACGTCGATGCGTGATGCCGTTCGTCTTGTTATTGAAACGAAGCGGGAACATTTCGTACAAGTGGCGCATCTCGCGTTGTTTTAAAATATCTGTATGAATACGGGCGACCCCGTTCGTCGAATGTGATCCGACGACGGCAAGGTTTGCCATATTAATGTAATTGTTCGAGACGATTGCAATCTCACCCATATGCGGTTCAAGGTGTGGATAATTGACGAGCACGTCTTTACAGAACCGGGTATTAATCTCATTAATGATTTGATAGATTCGTGGTAATAGACGCTCGTACATCTCGACCGGCCACTTTTCAAGCGCCTCGGCGAGAAGTGTATGGTTTGTGAACGACATGACACTCTTCGTCACGCGCCACGCCTCATCCCAGCTATACCCGTGATCATCCATCAAAATCCGCATCAGTTCAGGGATCGCGACGACCGGGTGGGTATCGTTAATGTGGACTGCGTAGTAGTCACCTAAATGTTTGAGTGATTTGTTGTGTCGCAAGTAAGACGCAATCATCGATTGGACACCCGCTGACACGAAGAAGTACTGTTGTTTCAAACGGAGCACTTTACCTTCATACGTCGTGTCATCCGGATAGAGGAACTCTGAAATTGTCGCAATCGACTGTTTGTGTTTCAACAAGTCTTTGTACGACCCTTTCGTGCGTTCCATATACTCTTCGTCATCAAATGGCGACTCCGCGTTCCAAAGCCGGAGCGTGTTCACGACGTCGTTCTTGTAACCGATGACCGGCATATCGTATGGAACGGCGCGGACGACTTCGTCTGGGTGATGAACGACACGGAGACGGTCTCCGATCTGCTTCATCTCGATCCAGCCCCCAAAATTAACGTCAACGGCACGATCGGCGCGACGCGTCTCCCACATATTCCCATTACGGAGCCAGTTATCCGGCAACTCGACTTGATAGCCATCGACGATTTTTTGTTTGAACAAACCATAACGATAACGAATCCCGTTACCGTGACCGGGCAGACTGAGCGCGGCAAGTGAATCGAGGAAACAAGCGGCTAGACGGCCGAGGCCGCCGTTACCGAGTCCAGGTTCCGGCTCGAACTCCGTGATTTCCGTGAAATCAAAACCGAGTTCTTCAAGCCCTTCTTGGACAACTTCTAAAACGTCCATACTGAGTAAGTTGTTATAGAGGAAACGGCCTAACAAAAACTCGAGCGAGAAATAAATGACTTGCTTGCTCTGTTTGGCTTCTTGCTTGTCGCGTGTGTTGATCCATTTCGGAATCGCTTGTTCACGCACCATCGTTGCCAACGTTTGATACACTTCCTGCTCGGTCCCTTCATCGAACGATTTCCCATTTAAGGCGACGAATCTTTCTTGAAACGAAGTGACGAAGCTCTGTTTATCTGTAAACATATATGTGTAAATCTCCTTCCAGTCATGCGAATAGGTGATATAACTCACGGTATTGCTTAGCGGATTGTTTCCAGCTGAAGTCCGAAGTCATCGCTTGATGGACGAGCGCATTCCAAGTGTTATCCTCGTAGAAAACACGAATTGATTTTTCAATCGTCGCGAGCATCTCGTGAGCGTTGTAGTTCAAGAAACCGAATCCAGTCCCTTCTTGCGTGTAATCATTGTAAGGTTTGACCGTGTCTCGAAGTCCGCCTGTCTCACGAACGATCGGAAGTGTTCCATAGCGCATCGAAATCAATTGGCTAAGGCCGCACGGTTCGAATCGAGATGGCATCAAGAAGGCGTCTGATCCCGCATAAATCAAGTGGGCCAGTTCGATATCGAACCCAATGTAAGAACCGATTTTCCCAGGGTGGGCTGCCGTCATCTCATGGACAATCGCCTCATATTCAGGTTGACCCGATCCAAGGAAGACGAACTGACAGTCCAAATTCCCCAACTCATGGTTCACCGCATGAATCAAATCGAGACCTTTTTGCTCGACGAGACGACTCACAAATCCGATCAACATGATATCATCACGCACTTCGAGACCGTACCGTTCTTGAAGCATGCGTTTGTTGGCAAGCTTTCCTTCTTTGAAAGTGTCGAGATCATACGTTTGTGCGATTCGTTTGTCCGTGCTCGGGTCGTTCGTCGCCAAATCGAGACCGTTCAAGATGCCGCGGACGTCGACGGCACGGTGGCGTAGTGCCGCATCTAAACCTTCGCCGTAGTAAGGTTCCATGATCTCATCGCGATAAGACGGACTCACCGTCGTGATTTGGTCGGAATGGACGATGCCGGCCTTCATGTAATTGACGAGGCCGTTATGTTGGATGCCATCTGCCGTGAAATGCTCGTGCCCAAACTGCAGCAGTTCACCGAGCACAGCTTCTGGGAAAATCCCTTGGTATTGCAGGTTATGGATAGTAAAGACCGTTCGAATCTTTTGGTACGCTTCGATGTGTTGATAATGGATTCGTAGAAACGCCGGAACGACACCCGTCTGCCAATCGTGGCAGTGCAACACGTCCGGCACTTCTTCAATCTGTCCGATCATCTCAAGGACGGCCCGGGAGAAAAAGGCGAATCGTTCTGCATCATCGTAATGACCGTAGAGCACGCCTTCGCGATTAAAATAGTACTCGTTATCGATAAAGTAATACGTGATCCCGTCGCGCTCTAACTTCAAGACGGCCCCGAACTGCTTACGCCAGCCGACCGGGACGATCAAATCGAATAAATATTCCATCTCATCGACATATTCTTGCGCAATCGAGCCGTACTTCGGCATTACGACACTGACATCTTCACCGAGGCTAGACACCGCTTGAGGGAGCGAGCCAATCACATCGGCAAGCCCCCCCGTTTTCATGAACGGTGCCGCTTCTGAAGCGACATACCATATTTTCATAATATCCTCCTTTAAACCGTTGTCCGTTTTCTGATGACGATCGGTTCATCGACCGTTCCACGAATGACCTGTCCACGTTTCACGACCACTTCTTTGTCTAAAATGGCGTTCTCGACGACAGCTCCTTCTTCGATGATCGACTTGGATAAAATGATTGAATTTTTGACGCGCGCATGTTCACTGATGACCACACCTCGGAACAAAATACTATTTTGAACTTCTCCACTGATTTTACATCCATTGGCGACTAGCGCTTCATTCACTTTCGACCCTTTCAAGTAGCGAGTCGGCGGCTCATGTTTGATCTTCGTGTAAATATGAGGGAAGTCGTAGATGATTCCTTCTTGGCGAAGTAAGCGCATACTTTCATTATAGTACGAAAGCACCGAATGAATCACCTGCATTTTACCCGTATAGTGATATCCATGAACGTGGAGACGGTGGAGCTGGGGAAGAATAACTCCATCTAACAAGTCATACTCCCCTTTTGACGTCGCTTCATCGACGAGGCGAAGGAATAAGTTTTTCGACATGACGATTGTTTCCGTATATGCATGCTCATCGTCCGGACTAAAGCCGCGCTCCCCGATTCCGACGACACGGTCATTCTCCCCGAGTCGAATCGGACGACAGTAGCCGCATTTTTGTTCATGCTCCGTATAGGCGAGCGTGATGTCCGCCCCCATCGATTTATGATGTTCGAGCATGTTTTGATAATCGATTGTCGTCAACACGTTCGAGCCGGTGATGACAACGTAGGCTTGTTTGCTACGCACGAAGTGTTCCCTGTGCATCGAGAAGTTCGCTAAATCTCCGAGATAGGCTTCGCCATCCGGTTTAAGCGCCGGCGGGAAGATATGCAATCCGCCTTGTGAGCGGTCAAGATCCCACTCTTTTCCTGATCCCACATGGTCCATTAAAGAACGATACTTATCAAGTGTAAAAATTCCAACTTGATCGATACCTTGGGTAATCATATTCGTCAATGTAAAGTCGATGAGACGATAACGCCCCGAGAACGGGACAGCTGCTAAGTTGCGATGTCCCGTTAACTCCGGGAATAACCCCTCTTCGGTACCTAAGTTGATGATTCCTAACAAATCATTCGTCAACAATAACGCCTCCTTGCGTCGGTCTATTTTATAATCAAGCACGTTGCTTGAAGACTGTTCCACTTTCGATATTTTCATGCGGCTCGATGACAACGATGTCGCCCCCCGGCTCACCAACTGTCGCGCCATCTTCAATGACGGCACAGCTGGCAACAATGGCTCGATGAATTGTAACGTCTTTCCCGATGCGGGCCCCTGGCATGATGACGGAGTCTTTCACGAGCGACCCTTCGCCGACACGCACGTCATAGAACAAGACCGAATGTTGGACTTCTCCTTCGATCCGGCACCCTTCATTGATGACCGACTGCTCGACACAAGCATCTTTTCCGATGAATTGCGGCGTTTGGTTCGGGTTGACCGAGTAAATTTTAAAGTCTGGGTCATATAAATCGAACGGTGGATCTTCTTCGAGTAGGTCCATGTTCGCTTCCCATAGCGACTGGATCGTACCGACGTCTTTCCAGTAGCCTTTGAATTTATAGGCAAAGACATTCAATCCGTCGAGGAGCGTGTTTGGAATGATGTTCTTCCCGAAGTCAAAGCTTGACGTCTCGTCTTCTGCGTCTTGAATTAAGTGTTCCCGCAACACTTTCCAGTTGAAGATATAGATCCCCATCGACGCCAAGTTGCTCTTCGGCTTCTCAGGTTTCTCATCGAATTCTTGGATCCGTAAATCATCGCCCGTATTCAAGATGCCGAAACGCGGTGCTTCATCCCATGGTACGGCCATGACTGAAATCGTCACATCGGCTTGTTTTTCTTTATGGAAATCGAGCATTTTCTCGTAATCCATTTTGTAAATGTGGTCTCCCGACAAGATCAACACGTACTCCGGATCGTAGGCATCGATATAACTTAAGTTCCGATAAATCGCATTCGCAGTACCTTCGTACCAGTTTTTCCCCGACTGAGCTTGGTATGGCGGCAGGATAGCTAATCCGCCATTGCGGCGATCCAAATCCCAGGCAGACCCGATGCCGAGGTAACGGTTTAATTCTAACGGCTCATATTGTGTCAACACACCGACTGTCGTGATTCCCGAATTCGTACAGTTCGATAGTGGGAAATCGATAATCCGGTACTTCCCTCCAAAGTTGACGGCAGGTTTCGCCGTCTTCCGTGTGAGAGGCCCAAGTCTCTTGCCTTCCCCGCCAGCGAGGAGCATCGCAACCATTTCTTGCTTCATAGTACTGCCTCCTAAATTCATAATATAATCCTCTATTACCCTTTTTCGCTGTTTCCTAATGTATTCCTGCTTAAATTATTATATGATAGCGTTTACATTTTGAATTTTATCGAAAGATTGACGATATAATGAATAGAGAAAGAGGTGAGACGATGAGAGCATGGCTCGGGGTTGTGTTTATTGCTGGATTGGTTGCCGTCGGCTTCACAGTCAGCGGAGCTTTAAAAGAAGAGATTGACCAAGCGAAAACGATTGTCGCGTGGGGCGAGGAGGCCGTCCGCTCCGCTCCGCTCTCATCGAAACATGCTGTCATGCTGACTTATAAAGGAGGGACGGAACAGTTGTATTTGAACGGTCGCCGCAACGATGTCTCCGTCGATGGGCTTCCGAATCACATCCGTGAAGCAATCATCGTCATTGAGGATCGGAAGTTCAACGCCCATCCCGGCTATGACCTCGGAGGGATTGCCCGAGCGTTCATCAACAACGCGAACGAATCGTCGGTCCAAGGCGGGAGCACGATTACCCAACAACTGGCCCGGAATGAATATTTAACGCACGAACGGACGTATGAGCGCAAAGTAAAGGAATTAATGATCGCGCGAGCGCTTGAAAAAAATTATAGTAAAAAAGAAATTATGACCGCTTACAGTAATGTTATTTTCTTCGGTCATAACATCTATGGTATCCAGTCGGCAGCCGATACGTACTTTTCCCGTCCACTAGACGATTTAAATTGGAACCAGATTTCTTTCTTGCTGACTGTACCGAACAATCCGTCCCTTTACGATCCGCTTGACCCATCTCCTGCCTTTTACGAGCGTAAAGATCGCATCCTAACGCAATTGAGAGATGCGGGTGTCCTATCGAAGCAAGCATATGATGCGTTTCACGGCGTCAAACTCAAGGCCTCTTATCGCAGCCACAAAGTCCGCTATCCAGACTATATGGACACGGTCATGAAAGACGCGGTCCGCCTCGTCCGTACACGTTATGACCTCGATGAAGAGGCGGCCAAAAACTACTTGGCGAGCAATAAAGCGACAGTCGAAACGTATTTGTCCGTCGAACGTCAAAACCAAGCGAAACAAGTGATGAGCCGCTTACCGAACGGCTTGAACGGCGGCTATGCCGAATTGACGCCGAACGGGCGCATCGTCGCCCTCGTCGATTCTGAGATGAAGCAGAGTGGTGAATTCAACCGGGCCACCCAAGCGTACCGGCAGCCGGGCTCGGCTATAAAACCTGTCCTTGTGTTTGCGCCTTACATCGAAGAGACCGGAGCGAAGCTCGATACGGTGCTTGACGGACGACCTGTCTGTTACGGGACGTATTGCCCGACGAACAGTGGCAACCGTGTCCTGGGCGACGTCACGCTCCAAGATACGGTCGCTTACTCGTATAACACCCCGGCACTCGCCGCATTCACGGCGATCGACCAAGAGCGAGCGTACGAGACGGCCGACATGATGTTCAGTCAGTGGGATCCCGACAAAGACAGCAATCTCGCGAGCGCGCTCGGCGGTCTGACACAAGGAGTATCTCCGAAGGAACTCGCTGCCGCGTATACGCCTTTTCTCAATAAAGGTGTGTACGTATCTGGTCAGACGATTAAAGAAATCCGCTTTGCTTCGGGTGCCCCGACAATCAGCCCGGGCATGATGAAACAAGCCGTCTGGTCGGACGAGACGGCCTCGGCGATGCAAGAAGCGTTATCTGCCGTCACAACGTACGGAACGGGACGTTACGCCGGCCAGATCAAGCGCCCTTACGTCGGAGGCAAGACCGGCACGACCAACTCGCATAAGGACATGTGGTATGTCGGCTTGACCGATCAAACGATCACGGCGATCTGGCTCGGTGCCGACACGCCGCGTCCGTTCCCGGAGCTTGCCAACCGGGCGTACCCGGCCATCATTTGGACAGAAGCGCACCGTTAAAAAACAACAAGGCTAGAGGACGCATCCTCTAGCCTTGTTTCGTCTGTCTGTATATTTTGACGGTAAATGCGCTCCAAGCTACGCGTAGTTCGGTTTCGTCAATCACTTTCCACGGATTAAACATCGTCTGGCCGTTCTTGTTGAAGAACAGCTCATCGTCTATACGATACGTCGCGTGCTGCAAACGTCCGGCGTCGTCCCAAAAAGTGAGAACGTCCCCTGCCTCAGCTGCCGCATCGACTTGAGTATAAGACGCATGAGCCAGTGTCTGTAGAAACGTCTTCGGATGGACCCATTGCGTGATCAACCAGTCTTCCCCCGTCACAGCAAACAGTGTTGCCGCTAAGCAGTTGCTCCCCGCCACCGTCGAGAACATGTTGGCGTATCTCTTCAAATGACTTGGTGCTTCAAGTGGTAAATCATGTGCGTCCCATACATCCCATTCTTTCGCGTAGTTCAGCACTAGCTGACGGCGCTCGAAGTTCGTCATCAGCGCCCATACATTTTGTTGCAAGACGAGGTATCTCGCCCCGTCCACGTTGATGATATAAGGCATCCACTCTCGTCTGGATTCGTCGTTCGTTAACCGAAAGACAAGACCTCGGCCGACCGTGGCCTGAAATGTGAGCACATCGCTTCTCAACGCGTCCGGTAACGATGCTATCCACCCCCTAGGCGCATGGACGACGTGCGTCGCGACCGGATCGACCGTCCAGTATGTATAGCTGTTGGCGACGCTAATATCCCGATATGTCGGATGCTGACTGAACTCTTCTCTTGGTATGAGCAACATGCCTGGAGAATGGTCGAGCCGCGATAGTAGCCGCTCATCGATAAAGTACAAATCATGAGCAGGCATAAACGACTTGATCCATTCGCTGATCACAGCTTCTGAAGCGGCTAGTTTTATGTGAGGGCCGTTCATAAGATGATATCCCCGACCGAGTTAAACAGCCTGAGGAGCGCCCAGACGAGCCCACTTAAAAGAATCGCCCACATCATCGCTTGAATCAACAAGAGCCCGATTGCACGAAGTGTCGACATCAACTGACTGACTTGCCAAATATAGTAGAATAAATAGACGACAAACGTGCCAAGCAAGACCGCAACCGCTGCCGGCAGTGAAGTCAAAAAC
>NZ_LYTG01000087.1:0-3278 GCF_001816105.1 Exiguobacterium sp. SH31 | reverse complement strand
AAAAAACTGACACCTGAACCGACCAAAAAAATCGTTGCTCCTGGCTTTAAGCGATGGAGCGAGCTCCCGTTCGTCTCACGCGCAAAAAATGCGAAACCGAGTTGGTTGAACGTATCGGCGACGAGTTTAAAGGCGCTAAACAGCATGAAGTATATCGTGAAGAACATGACGAGCACGAGGATCTTCGTCTCTTGAACAGACAACAGCGCGATGATTTCACTATACACCCCGACACGCGTCAGCCATTGAATGGCGTATTCAGACGTGGCGATAGCGAGTGACATCGAAAAAAGAATGATCCCAATCAACGGGGCGTAGCTTAACAAGTACACATTTGTTTTCATATAGGCTCTCATTTCACAAGAATTTCTCATATTCAGTGCAAATCTATTATCAAGTATATTATAATATTCGTAGTCATGGAGAACAAAAGGGGGATTTTTAAATGGGTTTATTACTAATGGTCGGAATCAGCGTCGTCTTCCTTGCGGCAATCTTAACAGCAGGATACAACAGAAAACCTGAAGGTAATCAATAAGAGCCGCGATTCTCACGAATCGGGCTCTTTTTTCTTACTTTAATCCCGCATAGCTTTGCTGGCGCAGTGCCTCATAGACGATGATGGCTGCCGTGTTCGAGACGTTGAGCGAACGGACGAGGTTTGACTGGGGCAAGCGGATGCAGCGGTCAAGGTTGTCCTCGATCACTTCCATCGGCAAACCTTTCGTCTCACGTCCGAAGACGAAGAAATAGTCCTTCTCGACGTCAGACACGTCAAGGTCACTCGGATACTGTTCGCCGTACTTTGTAATATAGAAAAATTCGCCGTCCGGATGTTGTGCCCATAGTTCGTCAAGCGAGTCATGGTAACGGACGTCGACGAACTGCCAATAGTCGAGGCCGGCCCGTTTTAACATCTTGTCATCCGTCGAGAAGCCGAGCGGACGAATCAGATGGAGCACCGAGTTCGTTGCCGCACACGTCCGCGAGACGTTGCCCGTATTTGCCGGGATTTCCGGTTGAAACATTACTACATGGTTAGCCATAATCTATTCCTCACTTCACTTGTTCGATATCGAGTAATCGTTGTTTTTGATCGAGCCCGCCCGCAAAACCCGTGAGCTGTCCGCTGCTGCCGACGACACGATGGCACGGGAAGATGACAGGCAGCGGATTACGGTTCAACGCCTGGCCGACGGCACGGACTGCTTTCGGACGTCCAATCTGTTCCGCGATTTGTTTATACGTCCGCGTCTCACCAGACGGGATCGTCAACAACGCATCCCACACTTCTTGTTGGAAAACCGTCCCGTTCATATCAATCCACACGCGGTCAATTTCTTGGAGCCCTTCCCGTTCGACCCGTTCGATCATGTCGACGAGCCACACCGGTGCGCTCCCATCTGCCTGTTCTGTTTCCGCAAAGTCTAACGCGATTAACTTCCCCTGCTCATTTAATTCGTACGATAACGTTCCCCATTTAGATGACACGGTCTTCACGTTCCCACTCCTCTCGGAATATACGAATCTCTTCTTTAACCAGTTCTGATTGCTCTACGCGTTCGATCTCTTGATAGATTGCTTCGGCGTCAGTACCGAGAATCGCGCCGATCGCCCAGACAGCCGTCGCCCGCATGTCTTCACGCTCATCGGTTTGAATGAATGTTTCGAGCACCGAGACGGCTGACGGTTCACGGTAATGTGCGAGCGCTAAGATCGCGTTACGTTGAATCGGCTTCTTGCCGCGCCACGAGCCGGACAAGTGACCAAACTTCGCCTTGAACTCGCGGTTACTCAAGCTGAGCAGCGGTTCGAGCAGCGGTTTGACGACTTCTGCCTCCGGCAACAGCTCTTCATGATGGCGCCAATCTTTCTTACGGTTATATGGACAGACTTGTTGGCACGTATCACAGCCGTAAAGGCGTCCGCCAAGCTTCGAGCGGAACTCTCGCGGCATGAGCGTCTTCATCTGGGTCAAGTAAGCGATGCACCGTTTGGCGTCAAGCACACCCGGTTCGACGAGCGCCGTCGTCGGACAGGCGGTCATACATTTATCACAGTCCCCGCACCCGTCCTCGATTGCTGTATCGGGCGGCAGATACGTGTCTAAAATCATCTCCCCCAAGTACAGGTAAGATCCCTTCTCCGGCGAAATGATCGAGCAATTTTTCCCACTAAACCCGATTCCGGCCCGTTCGGCCACAGCCCGATCGACAAGTTCACCCGTGTCGACCATCGAGCGCGTTTTGACGCCGGGAACGAGTTCTTCGATATACGCTTGAAGCTGTTCAAGCCGTGAGCCGACGGCGCGATGATAGTCAAGCCCCCACGAGGCACGCGCGAACAGTCCACGCCGTTCGCCTGCCACGCTCCGGGGCGCATCTTTCAATTTGCTCGGGTAGGCGACCGCAATCGCAATGATCGACTGGGCGTCCTCTAACAATAGTTCAGGCGTCGTCCGTTTATCAAGGTCGGGTTCTTCAAATCCTGAAGCGAAGCCTTTCTCTTGTTGTTTGATGAGCCGTTGTTTCATGACGATGAACGGATCGGCCGTCGTCACTTTCAACTCATCGATCCCGATTGACGCAGCGTACTCGACAATCTGTTGTTTTAGTATCTCAGGAGTCATCCCATTCATCACCTCACTCTTCTTATTTTCGCATACAAAAAATCTCTCCGCCACTAAGGGCAGAGAGATATGAAGCGGGTGAAGAGAATCGAACTCTCGTCATCAGCTTGGAAGGCTGAGGTTTTACCATTAAACTACACCCGCAGAGAGTACCGGTGGTCGGAGTCGAACCGACACTCCAGAGGAACACGATTTTGAGTCGTGCGCGTCTACCAATTCCGCCACACCGGCATATTATGTTGGAGGCGCCAGTCGGAATCGAACCGACGATAGAGGAGTTGCAGTCCTCTGCCTTACCACTTGGCTATGGCGCCAAAGAGATTAAATGGAGCGGAAGACGGGATTCGAACCCGCGACCCCGACCTTGGCAAGGTCGTATTCTACCACTGAACTACTTCCGCAAAATGGCTGGGCTGGAAGGGATCGAACCTACGCATGTCGGAATCAAAATCCGATGCCTTACCACTTGGCTACAGCCCAACAAAATGGGGCGACTGAAGGGAATTGAACCCTCGAATGCCGGAATCACAATCCGGTGCGTTAACCACTTCGCCACAATCGCCATGATAAACAGGGGCAGCAGGAATCGAACCCGCGCTGACGGTTTTGGAGACCGTAGTTCTACCGCTAAACTATGCCCCTAAGTGGT
>NZ_LYTG01000086.1:15000-17755 GCF_001816105.1 Exiguobacterium sp. SH31 | reverse complement strand
ACAAGGGAATTGTTCCCTGAAAACTGAAGACTCATCAAGTTCAAACCGTTTCTAGATCAAAGCCTCGACCGATTAGTATCATTCAGCTCCACACGTCGCCGTGCTTCCACCCATGACCTATCTACCTCATCGTCTCTGAGGGGTCTTTCTTGATTGCTCAAAGGGAAATCTCATCTCGGAGGGGGCTTCATGCTTAGATGCTTTCAGCACTTATCCCGTCCGCACGTAGCTACCCAGCGATGCTCCTGGCGGAACAACTGGTACACCAGCGGTGCGTCCATCCCGGTCCTCTCGTACTAAGGACAGCTCTCCTCAAATTTCCTGCGCCCACGACGGATAGGGACCGAACTGTCTCACGACGTTCTGAACCCAGCTCGCGTACCGCTTTAATGGGCGAACAGCCCAACCCTTGGGACCTACTCCAGCCCCAGGATGCGATGAGCCGACATCGAGGTGCCAAACCTCCCCGTCGATGTGGACTCTTGGGGGAGATCAGCCTGTTATCCCCAGGGTAGCTTTTATCCGTTGAGCGATGGCCCTTCCATGCGGAACCACCGGATCACTAAGCCCGACTTTCGTCCCTGCTCGACTTGTAGGTCTCGCAGTCAAGCTCCCTTCTGCCTTTGCACTCTGCGAATGATTTCCAACCATTCTGAGGGAACCTTTGGGCGCCTCCGTTACTGTTTAGGAGGCGACCGCCCCAGTCAAACTACCCGCCTGACACGGTCCTCCAGCCGGATCACGGCTGCGAGTTAGAGACTCTATACGCAAAGGGTGGTATCCCAAGGATGTCTCCACCGAAGCTGGCGCTCCGGCTTCACAAACTCCCACCTATCCTGTACATCGCGTACAAAGCCTCAATATCAGGCTGTAGTAAAGCTCCATGGGGTCTTTCCGTCCTGTCGCGGGTAACCTGCATCTTCACAGGTACTATGATTTCACCGGGTCTCTCGTTGAGACAGTGCCCAAATCGTTACGCCTTTCGTGCGGGTCGGAACTTACCCGACAAGGAATTTCGCTACCTTAGGACCGTTATAGTTACGGCCGCCGTTTACTGGGGCTTCGGTTCAGTGCTTCTCTTGCGATGACACATCCCCTTAACCTTCCAGCACCGGGCAGGCGTCAGCCCCTATACTTCATCTTGCGATTTAGCAGAGACCTGTGTTTTTGCTAAACAGTCGTTTGGGCCTATTCACTGCGGCTTATGTTGCCATAAGCGTCCCTTCTCCCGAAGTTACGGGACCATTTTGCCGAGTTCCTTAACGAGAGTTATCCCGCGCGTCTTAGAATTCTCATCTCGCCTACCTGTGTCGGTTTACGGTACTGGCGCCGACCTCCTTACTAGAGGCTTTTCTTGGCAGCGTGAAATCCGGTACTTCGCCCTACGGGCTCCACATCACAGCTCAACCTTGTGTGCCGGGCGGATTTGCCAACCCGACGGCCTCGCTGCTTGTCCGTGCACTTCCAGTCGCACGGTTACCTTATCCTTCTGCGTCCCCCCATCGTTCAAACGGTGGTACGGCGGTACAGGAATATCAACCTGTTGTCCATCGCCTACGCCTTTCGGCCTCGGCTTAGGTCCAGACTAACCCTGAGCGGACGAGCCTTCCTCAGGAAACCTTGGGCTTTCGACGGAGGGGATTCTCACCCCTCTTTTCGCTACTCACACCGGCATTCTCACTTCCAAGCGCTCCACGGCTCCTCACGATACCGCTTCACTGCTGCTTGGAACGCTCCCCTACCATTCCTTACGGAATCCATAGCTTCGGTGGTATGTTTAGCCCCGTTAAATTTTCGGCGCGGCGTCACTCGACTAGTGAGCTATTACGCACTCTTTGAATGGTGGCTGCTTCTAAGCCAACATCCTAGTTGTCTGTGCAACGCCACATCCTTTTCCACTTAACATACACTTTGGGACCTTAGCTGATGGTCTGGGCTGTTTCCCTTTCGACTACGGATCTTATCACTCGCAGTCTGACTCCCGAGTACAAGTTGCCGGCATTCGGAGTTTGACTGAATTCGGTAACCCTGTGGGGGCCCCTAGTCCAATCAGTGCTCTACCTCCGGAACTCTTCACCTCGAGGCTAGCCCTAAAGCTATTTCGGGGAGAACCAGCTATCTCCAGGTTCGATTGGCATTTCACCGCTACCCACACCTCATCCCCGCACTTTTCAACGTGCGTGGGTTCGGACCTCCAGTCAGTGTTACCTGACCTTCATCCTGGACATGGGTAGATCACCTGGTTTCGGGTCTACGACGACGGACTGATGCGCCCTATTCAGACTCGCTTTCGCTGCGGCTCCGCCTCATCAGCTTAACCTTGCCCGCCATCGTAACTCGCCGGTTCATTCTACAAAAGGCACGCCATCACCCGTTAACGGGCTCTGACTACTTGTAGGCATACGGTTTCAGGATCTATTTCACTCCCCTTCCGGGGTGCTTTTCACCTTTCCCTCACGGTACTGGTTCACTATCGGTCACTAGGAAGTATTTAGCCTTGGGAGATGGTCCTCCCGGATTCCGACGGGGTTTCACGTGTCCCGCCGTACTCAGGATCCACTCTGGAGGGGATAAGATTTCGGCTACAGGGCCGTCACCTTCTCTGGCCGACCTTTCCAGGTCGTTCACCTATCCTATCCCTTTGTAACTCCGTATAGAGTGTCCTACAACCCCAGGAAGCATGCTTCCTGGTTTGGGCTGTTCCCGTTTCGCTCGCCGCTACTCAGGGAATCGAATTTTCTTTCTCTTCCTCCGG
>NZ_LYTG01000086.1:0-12500 GCF_001816105.1 Exiguobacterium sp. SH31 | reverse complement strand
GATGCCACCCATTCCTTCCGGGACATCCTCGACCGGGGCGTCCATAAGCTTTTTGTCCCCCATCAAACGCTGCAAAGCCGTTTGGCTTCCGCTGTCTTCTGGCCGTTGAAACGCTCGAATCGAATCTTTTTTACCACCGACCTCATCCCAACTCGTAATGTCCCCTGCATAGATGTTTTGAATTTGTTCCAATTCGAGCGAGTCGACCGGGTTGTCTTCATGTACAAAAAAGACGAACGCCTCACGGCCGATCGGTGTCATCTGAAACTCTACTCCTTGTCGCTCAGCTATTGCCAACTGTTGATCGGACGGTCCGGCTACAAAGATGATATCCGTTTGCCCTTTAACCAATCGCTCATATGCTGTACCTGTCGTCGTCGAGACGACCGAGCTGACTTCAGGGCTATCGGGGTTATAATCCGCTTCAGGATAAACCGCCTCGACGAATGCAGCATACATCGGATACAGCGCCGTCGCGCCGTCTAGTCGGGGAATGTTTGTTCCAATCTCAAATGTTGAAGGCTTATCGAGTTCAGCCAAATCAGACTTAGGCTTGAACGGTTGATAGTCACGCAACGAGACGCCACGTTCTTCAATCCGTAATCCCGCCGTATACACGTAATATCCTTTCACGGAACTAAAGAAAACAATCCCGACAACCGTTCCAATTAAAGCGATACGTTTGAGTTGTCCTTTCGATAACGATGAAAAGTCATATAGCGCCATAATAACAATCAAGAGAACGACCACGTACCAAATCGTCCAAATGATCGGCCGCTCACTTCCGAGAGGATCGCCCATCGCAAACAATCCTGTCACAATTGATAAGAATCCAGCCGCAAATATAATAAACACACTGCCGAGCAGAAATTTAGTAACCTTCATTCGATTCAGTTTCCCCATTCTCTTCTATATAGTTAAGCAATTTCATAAGCGACCGCTTCGACGCCTACTCCTTTTGTCGGACGTGTCACTGCCCGGACGTAACCTTTCCGGACTAAGAAGCCGACGATGCTGCCGAGGTCGACTTTTAACTCTTGTAAGTTCGGGTGCTCCATCAACTCCGAGAACGACCATGGTTCGTCACGTTGTTGCATCGCCTGCAAAAGTAACAACGTACCCGGCAAGACTTTAGATTGAATTAAATGCTCCATGCCGATGATGACCAGGTGAATACGTTGTTCGAGTGATTCGTGCCCGTTCACGAGTTCGTCGTGAAGCTTATACACTTCTAGGTCGAGTTTACGGACTTGCTTCCATAATACAATCTCTGGGTGGATTCCTGCCTCCAGGATGGAGAGCCGCGCCAAATGCGTGAGCGCATGGTGGATTTGGGTGAACGCATCTTGATGCTCTTCCTGTAAGAACAGTCCGCGCCCATCTTCGAAACGTCTAAGCAGCTTGGCGAACGCGAGCGAGAGTTGCAGTCGTTGTTCCTCGTTCGAGAAATTGCGCAACCGTTGCCTGAGCTCGAGCAAAAACTCATTTCGTTCGAACAGCACCATGCCGTCTTCGATCCAATGGATGGCACGCCGGTTCTCGTTCATTAGAATCCAACGATCCATCATCGAATCACTGACTATATGAAGAACGATTTTTTCTTGTCCGACTTGATAGTGTTTCACTGTCCAAAATGGTTCTTCCTTCGCTTCAATCACAATCAACAATCGATCCGATTGATCTGTTAATGGATCGCGCGGCCGTTTCTTCTTCACTTCAATGATGCCAAGCGTTGTTTTCAAGGCTGCATATTCTGAATAAATTGTTCGAGTCGCATATTCCATCGTCACCTTGATACCTTCTTTCTAATTAGTAAACGTCAATCGGTTCACACGATTATCTAATCTGATACAAAAATGATTCGCCTTCTTTTAAAATTCTCCTGCCACCGATTGTACGAACTTCTCAGCTTCGAGCAGATGAGCTATAGTAAAGACAGACATGGAGGGATTATGTATGAAAAAACGGGGGAATAAAATCAACCGCGCCAGAAACCTGGCCTTGCTGCTCGTGTTCGCTGGGATTGGGGTCATGTATCTCGGACTACTTGCCAAAAGCATCGCGTGGCTGATGATTATTTTCATGTTGCTCGGTTTCGTGATGGTACTGTCGAGCTCGGCGCTTTACTTCATCGTCGGCATGGCGTCGACGAAAGCAATCATCGTCACTTGTCCGAACTGTGAGAAAGAAACAAAGATGCTCGGACGTGTCGATCTATGTATGCATTGCGATGAACCGTTGACGATCGATCAATCGCTCGAAGGCAAAGACTTCGATGAGAAGTATAACAAACGTCAATCACACCAGAACGACTAAAAAAACATCCTCAGCCTGAGGATGTTTTTAATGTTTATGCGCTTGTTCAGTTTGGCAAGCCGGGCACGTCCCGTATACTTCGAGGCGGTGGCGATCCACTTTGAAACCTGTCAATTGAGAAGCGACGGCTTCAATCTCGTCAAGGACAGGATAGTTAAAGTCGACGACTTTCCCGCACGCATCACAGATAATGTGATAGTGACGTGATGTCACAAAATCGAAACGGCTCGAAGCGTCACCATAATTCATCTCTTGAACAAGTCCGATATCTTTAAAGACACGTAAGTTGTTATAGACGGTGGCGACACTCATGTTCGGGAACCTATCCGAAAGTGCCTTATAAATGTCATCCGCTGTCGGGTGACTGTGCTCCGTGACGAGGTACTCCAAAATCGCCTGTCGCTGAGGCGTCATTCTGACTCCATGTTCTCGGAGCGACTGAACAGCATGGTCAAGCATTTCGCTTCCCACGTCAATCCCTCATTTCTTCTATTAGAATTTATGCGAAGTGTCTGTTTAGAATTAACCTATTTCTTACATAGTAATCTTTATAAATAGTGTACTGATTTCTAAACCCTTCGTCAAACGTTGAGCTTATGCGGTTGACGGCTGTGATACAATAATTGCGAATTTGTAAAAGGAGGCAATACATATGACAACATCATCAAATCGTAAAATTTCAGACGTACTATATGAAGACGCATTGACGCATATCGTCGGGGGTGTCAACAGTCCCTCACGTTCGTTCAAAGCGGTCGGCGGCGGTGCCCCGGTTTATATGGAGCGCGGCGAAGGTGCTTATTTTTATGATGTGGACGGCAACCGCTATATCGATTACTTGGCCGCATATGGACCAATCGTTACCGGCCATGCCCATCCCCATATCCACAACGCCCTCATCGAAGCGTCCTCAAAAGGGCTTCTTTACGGGACGCCTCACGCGCTTGAGGTCGACTTCGCCAAGAAACTAAAAGCGGCGATCCCATCGATGGACAAAGTCCGCTTCACCAATTCCGGGACCGAGGCCGTCATGACGACAATCCGTGTCGCCCGTGCCTATACCGGACGCGAACTCGTCGTCAAGTTCAGCGGCTGCTACCATGGCCATTCCGACTTGATGCTGATTGCGGCGGGAAGCGGACCGGCGACGCTCGGCTCACCCGACTCAGCCGGTGTGACCCGCGCCACGGCGAAAGAAGTTATCACCGTCCCGTTCAACGACGTCGAGTCGTACCGGGCGATGATGAACGAATGGGGCGATCAAGTCGCTTGCGTTCTCGTCGAACCGATCGTCGGAAACTTCGGGATCGTTGAGCCAAAACCCGGCTTCTTGCAAGCCATCAACGAGATCACCCATGAACACGGCGCGCTCGTCATTTACGACGAAGTCATCACAGCGTTCCGGTTCACGTACGGAAGTGCCCAACAAGTGTACAACATCGAGCCAGACATGACGGCGCTCGGTAAAATCATCGGTGGTGGACTTCCAATCGGAGCATACGGCGGGAAAGCAGAAATCATGGAGACGGTCGCACCGCTCGGACCCGCTTACCAAGCCGGGACGATGGCCGGAAACCCCGCCTCGATGGCGACCGGACTCGCTTGCCTCGAAGTGCTCGAGCAACCGGGCGTCTATGAAACATTAGATTCGTTAGGCGCACGTCTCGAAGCAGGGATCCGTGAAGCCGCGAAAACTCACGGCGTCACGATCACGCTTAACCGCCTAAAAGGCGCGCTCACCGTCTACTTCACGGACGAGATCGTCACGGACTACGAAGGAGCCGAGAAGTCGGACGGCGAAGTATTCGGCCGCTTCTTCAAATTGATGCTTGAGAACGGTGTCAACTTGGCCCCTTCTAAATATGAGGCGTGGTTCTTGACGACGGAACATACGGAACAAGATATCGATGAGACGATTGTCGCAGTAAATCGCGCGTTCGCACAGCTATAAAACAAGGAGATGCCGCGGCATCTCCTTTTATGTTCATACGGACGGACGAATCCACAATTGATCATATCGCGGGTGACCGAACACATCGAGCGGCACATCTCCAAAGAAACTCGGAAAGCGGCGCTCACGAGCGACATGATACAGCGGGATGACGAGGGCCTCCTCAGTCAAATAGCGTTCGACTTCGCGATGCAGCATCGACCAAGCGCTCATGTCGGTTTGTTGATAGCGGTCCATCATCGCCCGGAGTTCCACTCCATTCGCGAGCAATTTGCCGACAAGCGACAGTTCACTCGTCAAAAAGGCTAGGAACGCCAAATCAAGATCTTCACTCATCATCTCTCCGCATAAAATCAAATCGGCACGGCAAAGCGTCTCATCTTGTAACAAAGACCCAATCGTATACGTCTCAGTCTCGACGGTAAACCCGGCCGTCCGTAACTGTGTAGCCACGAGCGCCGCGTCTTGCGCCGCCACTTCAAACGGCAAGTGCAACAGCCGGAGCGGACGCTGACAGATTGTCCCCTCCCCGGGCACGTGAACGGGACGACTCATCTCCGGAAAAAATCCATGCGCCACTTGGTGACGCTCTCCTCCCATCTCCACGAACGCCTCTTTTTGAATCGCTCGTTGAATCGCATGGCGCGCCGGCGCATCGTCCTTCAACCAAGACTGCCTCATGTTGAACACGAGATAGCGTGCTCCCGCCTCGGCGATCCACTTCACGAGGCTATGGTCGTCACGGGTGCTCCATTTCGCATAATCCGTTTCGGAAAACGTGACGAATTCAACCACATCCAAAGACGGTCTCGGCCGGAGCCCACGCTCGAACGCTCTTAAACGTACGACTTCCTCCGACGTCTGCTCCAGCTTGAACGGTCCCGTCCCCACGACCCCTTCGGCCCCTTGATACGTTATCGAGGCCGGGGTTTGGGCGAGAAGTCGTTCAATATAGGCCAGGTGTGCTTTCGTATGTAAATCAATGACGTACGGCGCCGGGGACTCGACTCGTTCGATCGGTGCGAACAACCATACTTGTTTGCCATGATCCAATAACCGATTCAACGAATAGACGACGTCCTTGGCCGAAAGCGTCACCCCGTTATGAAACGTTACCCCTTTGCGGATATAGCAACGAAATCCGAACGGTGTTTCCTCTATATAATGTGCGAGCGAGGACTGGACAGTCGTCCCGTCCCATTCGAACAGGCGGTCGAAGACGTGCCGTGACAAAGACGCCTCCATCGCGATGTGGATATCGAGCGGATCGAGCGATTCGAGCGCCCTCGTCCGCGGAAAAATGAACCGGTCTTCTTCAGTCTGCTCAAAGCCAAAACGGCTCCAAATAAGTGCTTGAATCACTTCTCGCAAGGCGGGTGGCCAGTCCCATTCCAACCACTTGGCCGCATCGGCCATCGAGGCCTGAACGAAAGACTCATCAATCCAAGCTCTCAGGGTCCGGTCAAACTCCGGCTGAAAGCGGAGCACCGATTCATGGCCTCGTCCTTTCCCCGGCCGATACTCCACCCACCCGAACGTTTCCCACATCTTCATATCCCGTTTCACTTGTTTCTCGCTATAGCCGACCGTATCGACCGCTTCCCGTAGTGTCAGTTCCACTTTGTTCTGTTCCAACGCACGACGATAAATCGCCACCAGCTTCGCATTCATGTCGTTCCCCCTAAAAGTGGACATCCAAAAATCATTTGTCTCTTTTTACCAAGTGTAGTCCACGATTAGACTAGTAACAAGGAGGTGCTCGCATGAAATTCAAAGATTTCCCTTTAAACGTTCGACTCCGGCTCGTCTGCGGCTTTTTCATCCGCATCGTCGGCTCGGCTATCTTTCCATTCATGGCTTTATATTTTTCCGAAGAACTCGGCAAAATCGCTGCCGGAATTATCATGACGTCGTTTGTTGTCGTCGGCTACGTCACCGGCTTGTTTGGCGGGTACTTTTCAGACCGCTTCAACCGCAAGCACGTGCTTCAAATCGGTCAGATCGTCCAAATCCTTTGTTTTCTGGGGATGACGGTCGCCATTCATCCGTCAAATAACTGGGCGTTTGCCGTCGCCGTGCTTTACTTTGGTCACGCCGTCGCGAACGGTTTGAACTACCCGGCTCTCGAAGCCATCGTCATCGATTCGATGGAAGAGTCGAACCGTAAAGCGATTTACGTATATGACTACTGGCTCGTCAATTTGGCGATTGCTGGGGGCGTCATGCTCGGAGGTGCTTTTTATCGAGACTATCGTTTCGGACTATTCGTCGGAATGACGCTCGTGTTGACGATCACGACGCTCGTCTTGCAACGTTTTCTCGTTGATAGCTATAAAGGAAACCGTTCGACGTCTGCTAACCCGCTCGTCGGCGTGTATCAAAACTATCGAATCGCACTCAGTGACCGTCGTTGGATGCTGTTCGTCCTCGGTAGCATGCTCGTCTTCTCGACCGAGTTCCATATGGCAAACTATATCGGTGTCCATTTGGCCGAATCGTTCACAGAACGGTCGATCGTCGGCGTCCCGTTTGACGGTGTACGCATGATGGCGTTCATGCAGCTTGAGAACACGTTGCTCGTCGTCGCCATCACGTTCGCGGTCACCGCTTTCGTGAAACGCTACCGGGAAAAGTATATCTTCTTCATCGGCTTATCCTTATACGTGACGGCATATGCCGCGATTACGTCAATGAACTCGTTCATCACGCTTGCCGTCCTCGCCATCGTCTTCACCATTGGGGAGTTGCTCTATTCACCGATTCGACAAGTGAAACAAATCGACTTGATCGATCCGACTCGACGGGCCTCATACCTCGCCTTCGGAGGCTTGACGTTCCACGGGGCGAAACTTGTCGCCGCAGCCGGCATCGTCGTCGGCGCGTTCATCGGGCCGGTATTCATGAGCGGCTACATGTTCTTATTCGGCGCCCTTGGAGGTTACCTTTATTACGTCTCGCTCTACAAGATGGAGCCTGCCCGTCAGCTCGCCGCTTGACGTTTGAGCATTCGTTCGAACGGATAAAGTCAGGAGAGAAGGAGGCGCTCCCTATGCCAGCCATTGTGTTATTTGACGGAGACTGCAACTTTTGTGACGCCAGTGTGCAGTTCATCTTAAATCGTGATTCAACAGGAAACTTCCATTTCGCCTCACTTCAAGGCGAGGCCGGACAAGCAATCCGAAAACGTCATCGTATCCCGGATACGGTCGACAGCATCGTTTTGATCAAAGACGGCGTCCCTTATTTGAAATCGGACGCGGCGACCCGGATCGCCGAAGGGTTGGACGGGAACTGGCGGATGCTTCGCTTCATCCGACTCGTCCCTAAACCGCTTCGTGATTTTGGTTACGACATCATCGCGAACAACCGCTATCGCTGGTTCGGTCAAAAAGAGACGTGCAAACTACCGACCCCAGAAGAACGGAGTCGCTTTATCGACCAAACACCAAACCAGCCGACTCATCAATGAGCCGGCTGGTTTTTTAGTCCATGCATGTCAAGTACGTCCAGTGGCACTCCGGCATCGGATTGCCCATAAAGCTGACCCCAAGATCGTCCGCCCGGTGGATCGTCATCCACGGCGCATCGCCGACTTGGACGTAGACTTCATGATGCGGCGACTGGGTGTGACTTCCGGACAGTTTGAACGTCGCACTGTTTTTAAGTGCCGTGACGATGGTGTATTTAATATCAGGCGCAACGACGAGCGGATTGCCTACCGAATGTTGCAAACGAAATGCAGCTTTCCCCCGCTCGATGTCGACATCTTCTACATACACGCGGTCGACCGAAGCGACGTCTTCGCCCGTCAATCGATGATGCTTCGTATACCCGCGGGTAACGTTCGCATCTTTTTTTAACGAGATAATCGGAATATCGGTCAACCCCTCGACTTTCACTTCCGTCCGGGTCCGGTATTCGGTCGCATGGACGTTATAAGGACGTCCGTCCCCTTCAAAATACGGGTGCGGTGACATCAGGTTCGGGTTTTTAATCATCGGCGGACGAATGAACGTCTGGACACGCAGGTTAATGCCGTCGACCGTGGCCACGTCCGGACGTGTCGGACTGACGAGGAAATACATCGTGTAGAGCTCCTTGTCACGTCTCGTATCCGACTTCATCTCTTTCGCGATCGACATCACTTTTCCGACCATATGCACGATACGGGTCCCCGGTTTATCATCTCGCTTGACCGGACGCAAAGCCCGAACTTCATAGAGCGTCGGTTGTTCGAGCGGTGTCTCGTCGATGTATCCGCTCCCGACGATTTCCGCGATACGGCGTCCCTCACGATATACCGCATACGTGTCGACGTCCGCGATCGGGTCCCACTGTAAATACGTTCCGCTCGGCGCCACGACCGCCGACGTCAGATGACGATTCCAATACAAGTCGTCGTTTGGATTAACGGCCGCAGTATACAGTTTTGCCACTTCGCCAAACTCGTCCGAGATGCGGTAAGCGACTTGCTCCCCGACGCTCGTCTCCCGGTCGACATAATGCTGATCCGTCCCCTCATACACGTACTTCCCGTTCCGTGTGACGCGCACTTTCCCATCAAACGACCACGTTAACTCTAACCCGTCGTTGAGCGGACGGACATTGATCAATCCTTCCCCATTCATCATCGTGTCATCCCCCTTTTGGCATGTCGTTTCTTCATTCCCGTCTACTAGATACGGAAAACAAAAAAAGACTTCGAGTTGAACTCGAAGCCTCACTCCACGACAGCTAAGTCTTGGATCATATACAAATCATAGTACGCGCCACGGCGACGCATCAATTCTTCATGCGTTCCCGCTTCCATGATTCGACCGTTGTCGACGACGACAATTTTATCGGCGTCGGTGATCGTTGATAGGCGGTGGGCGACGATGAGCGTCGTCCGTCCTTTCGTCAATCTTGCGAGCGAATCTTGGATCATCGACTCACTCTCGAGGTCGAGCGCACTCGTCGCCTCATCGAGAATGATGATCGGCGGATGTTTGAGGAAGACGCGGGCGATGGCAAGACGTTGCTTCTGTCCACCCGACAGCTTCACGCCTTTTTCGCCGACCGGCGTGTTGTAACCGTCCTGCAAGTTCATGATGAACTCGTGGGCGTTGGCCGCTTTCGCAGCGGCGATGACGGCATCGTCCGTCGCTTCCGGATTCCCCATCCGGATGTTCATGGCGACCGACTCACTGAAGAGAACCGAATCTTGCATGACCATGCCGATTTGGTCGCGAAGGGCCCGGAGTTTAAAGTCACGGACATCGACGCCGTCGATTTTAATACTGCCGTCCGTCACGTCGTAAAAACGCGGAATCAGACTGACGAGCGTCGACTTTCCACCGCCGGACATGCCGACGAAAGCGACTCGTTCCCCGGACCGGATGTGCAGGCTCACGTCATGCAAAGCACGCGTCCCTTCTTTCTCATAGGCAAAGCCGACACCGTCGAGTTCGATATCCCCGGCTGTCTGCACCGGCACGAACGCATCGCGTTTCTGTTCGATATCATACGGCTCATCGAGAAATTCAAAGACCCGGTCCATCGACGCGACCGACTGCGTGAGCGTCGTCGCTGAGTTGACGAGACGGCCGAGCGGTGCGTAGAGGCGATCGATATAGGCGATGAAAGCGACGAGTGTCCCGAGCGAGACCTGTTCTTGTAACACGAGCCAAGAAGCCGACGTAAAGATTAAGATCGGCGCGATGTCCGTGATTGTCGAAACGACGACGTACGTCTTCGCATTCCAACCTGTATGGCGAAGTGCGGCTTTCAAGAAGCCACCGTTCTGTTCTTCAAACGCCTTGTTCTCATACGGCTCGAGCGCGAAACTGCGGATGACAGCCATGCCGTTGACACGTTCGGTCAAATGGCCTTGAAGATCAGCGAGTGCGGCCGAGCGTTCCCGGGTGAGGCGGCGCAAGCGTCCATAGAAGTAGCGGACGGCGATCGCATAAAACGGGAGCGGCAAGATAGCGATGAGCGTCAGTTGCGGGTCGATCGTATACATGATGGCGATCGCGATCAAAATCGTGACCATATCGAGCCAAATGTTCATGAGTCCCGTGATGACAAAGTCTTTCGTCTGCTCGACATCGTTGATGATACGCGAGATGATCTGCCCGGTCTTATTGTTCGAATAGTAGCGAAGCGATAGCTTTTGCACGTGGTCGAACAATCGGTTCCGAACGTCGAACAAAATTCGTGTTGCGGCCCATTGCGCTAAATATTGCCGCAAATACTCGATCGGCGGCTTCAAGACGAGGAAGATGAAGAAGACGATGCTGAACAACCAAACGAGCTCAGTGTAATCCGTCGCCGGGTCCGGGTCCGTCAAATATTTATCGATCACATGTCTATAAAGTAGCGGCAATCCGAGCGGGATTGAGAATTTCAAAATCCCGACGAAAATCGTCAAAGCAATTTGTTTTTTATATGGTTTTACAAACTGTAAATAGCGTCTAACACTGCCCATAGAGCCCTCCTTCAAGAAAAAAAGCGGAGATGAGTACTCATCTCCGGTAACGTGCTTCGTATTCGCGATACCATTCATCGACGAATGTTGGGTTGAACGGCCCTTTCCGTCCTCGAATCCAGTTGATAAGTTCTTGAACGTTCTGTTTCAAGATTCGATCAATCGCTTTCGGATAATTCATTTCGCGACGATGCCGCTCATATTCATCCTCATCTAAAATCGTGTACGACATATCCGGGAACACTTTAATATCTAAATCGTAGTCAATGTACTTGATGGCTCGTTCTGCCCCATCGAACGTTGTCGGCGAACCTAGATTACAGTAGTAGTAAATCCCGTCTTCGCGAATCATACAGATGACATTAAACCAAAACTCAGATGAAAAGTAGCAAATTGCCGGCTCTCTTGTTCTCCATTGCCGGCCGTCTGATTCACTGACCATGATGCGGTCGTTGAACCCAATCATATCCGTTTTTGACGATTGAAGGACGAGCGTTTCTTCCCAAACGCGATGCAAAGTCCCGTTGTGCTTGTAGCTCTGTATCTCGATCTTGCTACCTGCTTTGGGAAATAAGCTCATAAGCTCCTCCTTTCCGCTATGATGCTGTACATTCTCATTTTTAATTATAGCGACTTTCAGAACCAATGAAAAAGGAAATCTCTTATTTTCACGAATTTAGTGCTTTTTGGAAGGCGACGGCTCGTCCTGCGAACATCGGGCGAAGAATAAACTGCTCGACAATCGCTTCGGGTAAGTAACTGTCGAACGTCACTTCATCGACCATGACGGCCTTCCCATCGACTTCTTTCACACTGTGAACGTGACAAAAGCGTTTGAACGGGAACGGCAAAGTCACACCTTGGTCACAAAATGCGTGCCGCCCCGCTAACGTGATCGCACTGATCCACGGCAGCGTGACCGGTCCGACACCGACACGGAGATGGATTCGATTACCTTCTACGGACGCGCCATCTCCGACGAGCGTCACTTCTGGAAACGTCGTCAGTTCAGATAAAAGCGACGCGTCTTGCAACAATTCCCACAATGCCTCGACGGAAGTATCGAACGGCGTTTCGACGTCAAACTGTCTCATTTCTATCCCCTACCAATCGTTCTAGTTTTTGTTGGGCAACCGACACGGTCAACACATCCCGCTCGTCCCCGGCGAGCCAAATCCACTCCTCGTCCGGCAACGTTTCGACCTCATATAAGTCGACGTACCAGATGATGTGTGAAAACACGTGTTTCACTTGTCCAATATAGGTTCCGTTTAACTGTTCCCCCGTTCCACGATCTGTAAGCGGGTATTGCCACATTCCCGCGAGCAGACCTGTATCGGGCCGCTGAACGTAGGCGATGCGACCGTCATGTTTACAGTAGAGGGCATCGAACATCTCGATCCGGGCCGCGCCTTTTTTCGTCTTGACAGGAAGTTCATCCTGGACGTGATGCGCATAGGCGTAACATTCGTCTTGGACTGGACAGAGCGAGCACATCGGATTTTTCGGGGTACAGACGGTCGCACCGAGCTCCATGACAGCTTCATTAAAATCGGAGGCGTGCTCCGGGTCCATCAGGCGCCGAATGACTTGATCAAAAATCTTCCGCGTCTTTGGTACGGCGATATCTTCATAGATGCCAAACTGGCGGGCCATGACGCGCATGACGTTCCCGTCGACGGCAGGCTCGGGCTGATTGTAGGCGATCGAGAGCACGGCTCCGGTCGTATACGGACCGACCCCTTTCAATTTTTCAAACAGTTC
>NZ_LYTG01000085.1:0-8705 GCF_001816105.1 Exiguobacterium sp. SH31 | reverse complement strand
CATACGTAGAGACGACTTCTTTTACCGCTTGATGGAGGTTACGGACGCGTGAGTAATATCCAAGCCCTTCCCAATATTTGACGACCTCGTCGGGATGAGCCTCTGCTAAGTCCTCGATCGTCGGGAAGCGGTCCATGAATCGGTTGTAATAAGGGATGACCGTATCGACGCGCGTCTGTTGGAGCATGACTTCGCTCACCCACACCCGGTACGGATTTTTCCCGTGTCGCCACGGCAAATCGCGTTTTTCACGATTGAACCAGGTGAGTAAATTTTCATTGAACTGACGAATAGTATAATTTGTGAACAATTTATCAATATCGAGCATTTTGTTTCCCCTCGTTTTAAAAATATTGTATGATGGTAGCGATCATTGAACGTCGTTTCTTTATTAACGGAGGTGCTGAAGCACATTGGATACTGCGACACACATTGGAATGGGCCTTGGTTTAAGCGCCCTTGCGACACTTAGCCCGGAAGTAGCAAATGATTCGCAAATGTTCTTGGCTATGACGGCTACCGCTCTTGTCGGTTCGCATGCGCCAGACTTTGACACCGTCTTCAAACTTAAAGGAAACAGCACGTATTTACGCCAGCACCGCGGTCTTTCACACGGAATCACCGCACTTCTTGCTTGGCCGATCATCGTCAGTGCCATCATCGGTATGGTACTTGGCGTCAACCCTGCTTCATTATGGGTCATGGCACAAATCGCGGTATTGTTACACGTCACCGTCGACTTGTTCAACGCTTACGGGACGCAAGCCCTGCAACCTTTCTCGAAGAAATGGATTGGCTGGGGCGTCATCGGAACGTTTGACCCCTACTTGTTCTCTGCTTATTACGGAGCATATGTATTATGGCTTATCACAGGGGCAACTGTCCCGATTTTTGCACTGCTCATTGCGCTCGTCATCAGTTACTATGCGATTCAGTTCAAACTACGTAACCGTGCGCTCGCAACGGTCGCCCGTCACTTCGCCGGTGCCCATGAGCTCTTTATCTCACCAGGTATTGGTTGGGACGACTGGCACGTCGCCGTTCGTTTCCGCAACGGACTCGGTGCGGTCAAAGTGAAAAAAGGTGAAGTCATCGAATGTGGCCGCTTCCGTGACAAGGCGATGCCTGGCGAAGACGACCTGCACTTCGTCGAAGCTCGTAAAAATGCAGACTTGCAGTCGTTCTTGGCATTTTCAAAAATTCACACGTACACGGTCACACGTCACAACGGCATGATCGAGTACCGATTCACCAACTTGCGCTACTTCTCGAAAGACATCTACCCGTTCGTCGCTGTCGTCATCGTCGACGAAGAGTCGAACGAAGTCTTGTCTTCGTTCACCGGTTGGGTGTTCAGCGAAGAAAGCCTACAAAAGAAACTTGTCTATGAACAGTAAAAAGTCGCTCTCACGAGCGACTTTTTCTTATGCCTCAGACTCCGTGAATTGGAGCTCAAATTCAAATTTCACTTTTTTATCGACGAGGACACCGCCGGCTTCAAGCGCCTGGTTCCACGTCAAGCCGTAATCTTCCCGGTTGATCGTCCCGTCTCCGGTAAAGGCGTGCTTCATATTGCCCCACGGGTCTTTCGCACTGCCTTCATACTCGACTTCAAACGTCTCCTCGCGCGTCGTTCCACGAATCGTCAAGTTACCGGTCAAAGCGAACTCGTTACCGCCTTTCGCTTGGAATGATGTCGACTCGAAGACGATGTCCGGATGTTGATCGGCGTCGAAAAAGTCGCCCGACCGTAAGTGTGCGTCACGGTCACCGTTGTTCGTGTCAATCGAGGCCGCTTTGATCGTCACGCTTACCCGTGCATTCGCTAAATCGTCAGGCTGTCCGTTCGCATCAACCGCAAACTCTTTAAGTTCGCCTTTCACTTTCGAGATCATCATATGCTTCACCGTAAACGTGATTGAGCTGTGTGCTGGGTCGACTTGATAAGTTTTTGCCATGAATACGTCCACTCCTTCGATTTGAAATTGATTCCACAATATTGTTTTTACCACAAATCTTGACTTCAAAACATCTCGAAATAATTGTGTCAAATTATTGTCAAAAAATTTTGACTTTTATCACCGCAACCCGTTAGGATGAAAAAGGGAGCTATTGGCTTACTACAAAATGTAAGCGCATACATAGAGCCCCTATACTTTACGGAAAAGGGAGGAACGATCATGATTTATGAAGTACCAAACTCTGCAGGCACGAAAGTCCAGTTCAAGGACCGCTATGAGAACTACATCAACGGAAAGTGGACAGCACCTTCAGGGGGAGACTATTTTGAGAACACCTCTCCGGTAAATGGTAAAGTGTTATGCGAGGTCGCTCGGTCGACGAAAGAAGATATCGAGCTGGCACTGGACGCGGCCCATGCCGCCAAAGGCGCCTGGGGCAAAACATCGGTCACCGAACGCTCGGTCATTTTAAACAAGATTGCCGACCGAATGGAAGAAAACCTTGAGATGCTCGCTTACGCGGAGACGTGGGAGAATGGAAAAGCCGTCCGTGAGACGTTGAACGCCGACCTGCCGCTCGCGATCGATCACTTCCGCTATTTCGCCGGTGTCATCCGCTCGCAAGAAGGCGGCATCAGCGAGCTCGACAACGACACGGTCGCCTATCACTTCGCGGAACCGCTCGGCGTCGTCGCTCAAATCATCCCATGGAACTTCCCGATTTTGATGGCAATCTGGAAAGTCGCACCGGCACTCGCCGCCGGCAACTGCATCGTCTTAAAACCGGCCGAACAGACACCGGCCTCGATTATGGTACTGATGGAGCTGATTGAAGACTTGCTGCCGCCAGGCGTGCTCAATATCGTCAATGGCTTCGGACTCGAGGCCGGCAAGCCGCTCGCCTCGAGTAACCGCGTCGACAAAGTCGCGTTCACTGGCGAAACGACGACGGGCCGATTGATCATGCAATACGCGTCGCAAAACATCATCCCGGTGACGCTCGAACTCGGGGGCAAGTCACCGAATATCTTCTTCGCCGACATTATGGACGCGGACGATGATTTCTTTGACAAAGCGATCGAAGGGCTCGTCATGTTCGCGTTGAACCAAGGCGAAGTGTGCACGTGTCCATCGCGCGCCCTCATCCACGAGTCGATTTATGAGCCGTTTATGGCACGCGTCCTCGAACGCGTCAAAGCGATCAAGCTCGGCAACCCGCTCGACCCTGACGTTATGATGGGTGCTCAAGCATCGAACGAACAGCTAGAGAAGGTTTTATCGTATCTTGAGATCGGAAAAGCCGAAGGAGCCGAATGTTTGATCGGCGGTGAGCGTAACATGATGGACGGTGACCTCGCCGACGGCTATTACGTTCAGCCGACCATCTTTAAAGGTCACAACAAGATGCGCATCTTCCAAGAAGAGATCTTTGGTCCAGTCTTGTCGGTGACGACATTCAAGGACGACGCGGACGCGCTCGCCATCGCGAACGATACGCTCTATGGACTCGGTGCCGGCGTCTGGACACGCGATATGAACCGGGCTTATCGGTTCGGCCGTGAGATTCAAGCGGGTCGTGTTTGGATCAACTGTTACCATCAGTATCCGGCCCATGCCGCGTTCGGCGGTTACAAAATGTCTGGGATCGGACGTGAGAATCATAAGATGATGCTCAACCATTACCAACGTACGAAAAATATGCTCGTCAGCTACAGCGAACAAAAACTCGGGTTCTTTTAAGATGGTGCGTCGCGTCGAGGCCACCCCCGCCACGCTCGCGCTCCTCGAGCAGTTGATTGCGAAACACGGTCCGCTCCTGTTCCACCAGTCGGGCGGTTGCTGTGACGGGAGCTCACCGATGTGCTTCCCGCAAGATGAGTTCATGATTGGCGATCACGACGTCCTGCTCGGAGAGATCGGCGGCTGTCCGTTCTATATCCACGAGAAGCAGTATGAGTATTGGAAGCACACCCAGCTCATCATCGACGTCGTCGACGGCCGGGGCGGCATGTTCTCGGTCGAAGGCGTCGAAGGAAAACGGTTTTTGAGCCGTTCCCGCGTGTTCACAGACGAGGAGCGTGCCGAGTTGCAACAGTCTTGATTGTTTTTTTGACCAGTCATCTTAACAGATGGCTGGTCTTTTTTGTGATTCACCGTGTACTTTTCAATTTCTTATTTCCAATAATCCCCAAAAATCACTCAATCGTTTCTCGTCATCTTGTATAGTGAACGTAGATAAGAAGGGAGAATGATGATGAGCCAATTATTAAACGAAGTACTTGGAAGTGTATTCGTCGCATTACTCAGTTTTGCCGTCCCGCTTTTTTTGATTTGCGGGACAATCGTGTACACAAAAGTAAAACGGTATAAACAAAGTCAATATTTTGCTCAGACCGGTCATCGCTACATCAAAGTCGTGCAAGATATCGGATTATATGGAGAGTACCGCTGTGTTGCTGAACTTGAGGCGCGCCGACTCGCCCCGCTCATCTTGACGAACCTGTATTTGCCTCATCCAACAAAACGTGACCGGACGACAGAAGTCGATGTGGTGTTCATCGATGAGAGCGGTGTTCACGTCATCGAGTCCAAAAATTATAGCGGTTGGATCTTCGGACGGGAAAAAGATCGACAGTGGACACAGGCTTTATCCAATCGAAAGAAGTTTAAATTCTACAATCCGATTAAGCAAAATGAACTCCATATGCGGGCAATCGAACAGCTACTACATCTCGATCGAAGCTATTTACACTCCTGGATTGTCTTCAGTGACCGCTCTACGTTGAAGCGGGTTGAGTCGTCTAGCGTTCCTGTGTTGAATCGAAAAATATGGGCGAAGCAAATGATGGCCTCTCGTGAACCTCGATTGACGGCAGCTGAACGGATTGAAGTGTATGAACGACTCCTTCCTTATATGAACGCGAGCATCGAGGTCAAGGAAGCGCACATCGACGCCATCAGGCAGACAAAATCTCCGCTCGGTTAATATAAGAATCAGCCTAAAAAGTCCCGCTCAAACGCTTGAGCGGGACTTACTTTATTTACTCTGCATTTTAAAGCGCAAGTACAACTCGTTGTAATACGCGTTCATGCGTTTGCCTAGGTTTTCGTACACTTCAAGCTCATCTGTCACGTCTTTAGACGGATAGAACCGTTCGTCCGATGTGACTTCTTCATCTAAAAATTCAAGTGCTGCTTCGTTCGGTGTCGAATACCCGACATAATCGGTATTCCGTGCCGCGATTTCCGCATCGAGCATGAAGTCGATGAATTGATGTGCCCCTTCAATGTTTTTAGACGTGCTCGGGATGACGAGGTTGTCGAACCAAAGATTTGTCCCTTCTTCCGGGATGACGTACGTCAACTCTTCGTTCTCGTACATGATCTCAGAAGCGTCACCCGACCAGACGACGGCTGCGGCTGCTTCACGATTGGCCATGAGCATTTTGATTTCATCGCCGACAATCGCTTTAATGTTCGGCCACAGCGTTTCGAGCTTCGCTTCTGCCTCGAGCAGTTCATCACGATCCGTCGTGTTGAGCGAATAGCCGAGCGAGTTGAGACCGAAGCCCATCACTTCTCGTGTCCCGTCCGCTAGCAAGATATCATTCTCGAGCGGCATGTCCCACAAGTCGTTCCATGATGTGATCTCACCGTCGACGAGTTCAGGATTGTAGACGATCCCGACCGTCCCCCAGAAGTAAGGGACCGAGTACGTGTTGCCTGGGTCGAACGACTTGTCGAGGAAGCGTGGGTCGATGTTATCGAAATTTTCGAGTTTGTCGTAATCGATCGGCAAGAGTAAGTCCTCTTCAATCATCTTACTAATCGCATAATCGGACGGGACGGCGACATCAAACGCGGTACCGCCTTGCTCGATTTTCGTCAACATCGCCTCATTCGAGTCGAACGTTTGATAGATGACTTTGAGCCCGGACTCTTCTTCGAATTCGCCGATCAATTCTTCATCGATATAATCGCCCCAGTTGTAGACGACGAGTGTGTTATCGCCGCCAAACCCTTGGGCCATGTTGATTTGGTACACCCAAACCAACAAACCGAAACTGACGAGGAGCGGCACCGTCAACATGATGACTAGTTTTTTCATCGTCTTACCTCCTTCGTACTCCGTTGTGCGAGTACGTAATAACCGAGGACGAGTATGAGCGTGAACACGAACAAGAGCGTCGACAAGGCGTTGATCTCAAGTGAGATCCCTTGGCGTGCCCGTGAGTAGACCTCGACGGCAAGCGTCGTGAAGCCGTTACCCGTGACGAAGAACGTCACCGCAAAGTCATCGAGTGAATACGTCAGCGCCGTGAAGAACCCTGCGAAGATACCTGGCGTGATATATGGCAAGATGACTTTCGTGAGCACGTCCCACGAGCCCGCTCCAAGGTCGCGCGACGCATCGATCAGTGTCGGGCTCATCTCTTGAAGTTTCGGTAACACTAAAATGACCACAATCGGAACCGAGAACGCGATGTGCGCCAAGAGCACCGAATAGAACCCGAGCTGAATGCCAAGCATCGTGAACAAAATGAGGAACGACGCTCCGATGATGACGTCCGGACTGACGATCAAGACGTTGTTGAGCGATAAGAGCGACGTCTTCGTGAACCGTTGCCGTGCCGTATAAATGGCAAGCGCCCCGATGACACCGAGCACGGTCGAGATGGTCGCCGACAAGAGTGCAATGACAATCGTGTTCAAGACGATGACGAGCAAACGGGTATCTGTGAACAACGATTTATACCACTCGAGGGTAAACCCTTCAAAGTTACTCATCGTTCCCCCACTGTTAAACGAGTAAAACACTAAATAGAGGATCGGTGCGTATAGAATAAAGAACACCGCAATCAAATACAGATTCGCTAACTTGAATTTTTTCTTCTTCATCGACGCACCGCTCCTTTCGCGCCCCAGTCACGTGTGATGACCATGACGAGTATCATCGCCAAAATCAAGAACACAGCGATTGTTGACCCCATGCCCCAGTTTTGCGTGACGAGAAATTGTTGTTCGATCGCCGTCCCGAGCGTGATGACACGGTTTCCGGCAATGAGGCGCGTGATCATGAAGAGCGACAACGCCGGAATGAAGACGATTTGAATCCCTGACTTCACCCCGTCGAGCGTCAATGGAAAGATGACGCGACGGAACGTCGTCCAGTTCGAGGCACCGAGGTCACGCGACGCGTAGACGAGCGACGGCGGCAGCTTCTCGATCGCGTTGTAGATCGGCAAAATCATGAACGGGATGAAGATATAAACCGAAACGAATACGAAACTGAAGTCCGTGAATAAGATCTGTTTCGTCCCGATGCCGATCGCCTCTAAAAATTGGTTCGTGATGCCGTACGTTCCAAAAATACCAAGGAACGCGTACGCTTTCAGTAATAAGTTGATCCATGATGGCAAAATGATGAGCAACAGCCAGAGTTGCTTATGTTTCGTTCTCGTCAATAAATACGCGGTCGGATACCCGATGAGAAGCGAGAAGGACGTGATGAGAAACGCATACCAGAACGAAGACAGTGTCATCGTCAAGTAAGTCGATGTGAAGAACATCTGATAATTCTCTAAACTCAAGTTCCCTTCGATATCAAAAAATGAGTAGTAGACGACGAGGAGTAGCGGCGCGATGACGAACAGCGCAATCCATATCCAGTACGTCGTCAAATAGACCGTCTTGGCGGTTTGACTAGTTTGATTCATGGGCGACCTCCTCATACGATTCGAGACGACGGTCAAACTCTTCTTCGGTCTCGCCTAGACGCATGACGTGAACCGCTTCGTCATCGAACGTGAGCCCAATTTTCGACCCGACGACTGATTTCTTCGTTGAATGGACGAGCCACTCGTTGCCTTCTTGGTCGTAACAGCAAATCTCGTAATGGACGCCACGGAACAGTTGTGAGTCGACATCGACGACGAGTTTCGCCGCGTCGACCGACGTCATCTCCAAGTCTTCTGGACGAATGATGACTTCGACTTTTTCATTGCGGTCAAACCCTTGGTCGACACAATCGAACGTTTTCCCGGCAAACGTGACAAGGTGATCTTCCGGCATAACACCAGGAACAATGTTCGACTCCCCGATAAAGTCAGCGACGAAGCGGTTGATTGGCTCGTCATAAATGTCTGTCGGTGTCCCGCTTTGAACGATCTCCCCATTGTTCATGACGAAAATCTCGTCAGACATGGCGAGCGCTTCTTCTTGGTCGTGGGTAACGAAGATGAACGTGATGCCGAGACGCTGTTGAAGTTCGCGCAACTCGTACTGCATCTCGGTCCGAAGTTTAAGGTCGAGCGCTGAAAGCGGCTCATCGAGCAAGATGACTTCCGGTTCGTTGACGATGGCACGGGCGATGGCGACGCGTTGACGTTGTCCGCCTGACATCTCATCGATTTCACGTGACTCGTAGCCTTTCAAGTTGACGAATTTGAGCGCTTGTTCGACTTTTGTCTTGACGTCCGCTTCTTTCATCTTCTTGATGCGCAAACCGAAAGCGACGTTCTCGTATACGTTCAAGTGCGGGAACAAGGCGTAATCTTGAAAGACCGTGTTGACTTGTCGTTTGTTCGCTGGCACGTCGTTGATTCGCTTCCCGTTGAACTCGATATCACCTTCTGTCGCATCGGTGAATCCGGCGATAATCCGCAGAATCGTTGTCTTTCCGCATCCCGAAGGACCGAGCAGCGTGTAAAATTTTCCACGCTCAATTTCAAAGTTAATATTTTC
>NZ_LYTG01000084.1:0-11470 GCF_001816105.1 Exiguobacterium sp. SH31 | reverse complement strand
GACACGTTGTCAAAACGAATGATCGTTTCTGGGTTCATTTGGTTTCCTCCCTTGTTATAAATACGAATGTGTGGCGACGACGAGACACTCGCTTGCGCCATCAAAATCGTTGACGAGCTGATGCGCGTCTGAAGCGACGTAGTACAACGTCTCGCCCGGTTTGGCGAAGTACGTGTGGTTCCCTAGCTTGAGGGCGACGCGGCCGGACAGTACGTAAACGAACGTCTCCGCGCGTGACGGCTCGTACCGTTTGAACTCCCCTTGTTTTGAGAACGTGAGGAGAATCGGTTCCATCTCTTTCTCATTGGATTCTGGGATGAGCCACTCCGTCCGATACAGCCGATTCTCGTCGACATATACCGTGCGGTCGTCTTCCGTATAGACGACTTTTTGATTGATTTCCTCATCGAAAAACTCTTTAGGCGAACATCCAAGCACTTCTAACAAATCAAACAGCGTCTCAAGCGAAGGAGAACTCAAATCACGCTCGATTTGGGAAATGTAGCCTTTACTTAAATCGGTACGTTCCGCCAACTCTTCTTGGGTCAACCCTTTTTTGACGCGGAGTCGTTTAATGTTTTGACCGACTTCCAAACTGTATTCCTCCTTCCCTTTCTAAGGAAAGTTTAGTGATACATGATACTTACTAAAGAAAGTTTATAAATACTCAACTCTAAAGCAAACAAATAGCGACTTTTATTATAACCAACTGTACCACGTTTGCAAGCAAAAAATCACGCAACAATCGCGTGATTTTTTAGTGGAGATCCCGTTTCGAAATCAGGTGTTTGAATTTTTCATTTTTCGTTTGAAATAAGTGCAATTGCGCCCCGTACGCATCGATTTGTTGAACGACGTATTGGAACGACTTTGCCTCCCCTGGGTACGGTTCACCAGCGCGGGCGAGTGTCGTCTCAAAATCTTCCCACAACACCTCAACCCACGTTAACGCCTCGTCTTCATTCAACAAGTCGTTCTTGTCTCTTAAGATTTCTGCCAACCGCTTGTATTGGTCTGACCGGTTCATACGCGCACCTCCGATAGCTCAGAGAGCGGGATCGCATGTTCCATCGCTTCTCCTTCAAACGTTCCCCAACCCATGACGCCGTTGACAAACTTCAATCGGAACGGACGATTATTGTAGGTGACGATATACGTCGTACCTGGTTTGAACGATGCCGGATCAATCAAATAACTCTCCGCGATGGCGATGCGGCGAAGCACGACCTCAATCTCACTCACCATACCCATCTGTTCGGCTTTTCGTTTCCGCTCATGCAAGTCACGAATTTCTTGCTCGAGCTCATACTTTGATAACGCACTCAACCGTTTTTCCATTTCGTTCACCTCACTTGTAGCGTATCAGATTTTCCGAGTAAAAGAAAAAGGCGAAACTGAATAATGTTCAGTTCGCCTTGAAGTTATAAAGCGGTTTAATCAGTTGATCAATCGTGACGGCCGGTTCAATATAGCGCACAATCTCTTTCATCGATTTATAGACGAACGGTGATTCATCAATTGTCGACTTCCGAACCGAGCTCGACCAGACGCCTTTCATCGATTTTTTAAATTCGTTGAAATCGACGCGTTTTCGTGCCGCTGAGCGCGACATGATGCGCCCGGCGCCATGCGGACCTGAGAAGTTCCAGTCCGGGTTGCCTTTTCCGGTACAGATGAGCGACCCGTCACGCATGTTCATCGGGATGATGACGCGCTCTCCGGCTTTTGCGGAAATCGCCCCTTTTCTGAGGATCATGTCGTCGTGATCGATATAGTTATGCACCGTATCGAACTGATCGACGACGTTCCAGTTCATCGCTTCGACGATGACATCGGTCATCGCCAGTCGGTTACTTGCCGCGTATTGTTGGGCAATCCGAACGTCATGCATGTAGTCGTCCATATCTGTACCTTCGATATAAGCGAGGTCTCGCAATCCTTGTTTCGCCGCCTTCGCGTACTCGAGATAAGCTTGAATATCACTTTCGCGTCCAGTTTCTTTCAAACGCTCGATCTCATTCTGTACTTCTGTCGTATCCATCATATGACGGATCGCTCGCTGCTGATAGTGTTCTGCAATTTGGACACCAAGGTGGCGTGAACCCGAATGGATGACGAGAAACGTCCGTCCATGATCATCACGGTTCACCTCAATGAAATGATTGCCCGAGCCAAGTGTTCCGACCGAGCGTAACGCCCGGTCTAGCTTATACGGGGCGCGAACGTCTTCTAGCGGAATCTTTGACGCGTATGAATGCGCCGACTCCCGGATGTTCATCCCACTCGGAACAAGTTGACGAATCATATCGTCAAGTTTTTGAAAGTCGATCCGCTTCACATTGATCTCGGTGCAAAGCATGCCACACCCGAGATCGACACCGACGAGGTTCGGTACGATTTTGTCGTGAATCGTCATCGTCGTCCCGACGACCGAGCCTTTGCCGGCATGCATATCCGGCATGATTCGAATCGCTGCCCCTTCCGTGAACGGTTGGTCGACGAGCGTTTGAATCTGTGCACGCGTCATATCGTCAATCCGTTCATTGAAGACTGTAGCTTGATTATATTTGCCGATGATCTCCATAACGTCTCCTTTCTCAGCTGATCACTTGCTGTTTACTTTGCAACTCATGCATCCGGGCGTAGACGCCGCCGTCAGCGATGAGTGACTGGTGATTCCCGCGCTCGATGATTTGACCGTGGTCGAGGACGAGGATTTGATCGGCCTCACGAATCGTCGACAATCGGTGCGCGATGACGAACGTCGTGCGTCCGTATGTGAGCGTCTTCAGCGCGTCTTGGATGAGCGCCTCTGTCTCTGAGTCGACACTAGCCGTCGCCTCGTCAAGGACGAGGATGGCCGGGTCAAACACGAGCGCCCGGGCGAAACTGATCAATTGTCGCTCTCCACTCGAAAGTGAAGCGCCGCGCTCAATGACCGGCTCGTCGAGTCCTTGCGGCAACTGCTTGACGAACCGATCGGCACCGACCGCCGTCAACGCTTGCCAAATCCGTTCATCAGGAATGGTCTCATCACCGAGCGTCACGTTCGTCCGAATCGAGCCCGTGAACAAGAACGGGTCTTGCAACACGATGCCGAGATGGTCCCGAACGGCTTGCGTCGGAAGTGTCGTCACGTCTACCCCGTCGATGCAAAGTTTTCCTGACGACGGATCATAAAAGCGCATGAGCAAGTTCATGATCGAACTCTTACCACTACCGGTGTGGCCGACGAGTGCGACCGTTTCACCAGGTGCAGCTTGAATGTCAATCTGTTGTAACACGGGCTTTCCAGCCTCATAGCTGAACGTCACGTTGTCGAACACGACTTCGCCATTAAAGCGCGGAATACGTTCAGACGAGACGTTTTCGCCTTTCTCGTCGAGCAGTTGGAACATTCGGTCCGCCGAAACGAGCGCTTGTTGGAGCGGTGACAACTGGTTCATAATTTGCGTCACCGGCTCGAAAATACGGGACACGTAATCGATGTAGGCGTAAAGTATCCCGAGCGTGAGCACACTGCCCGTTCCAAGCGTTTGCGCACCGACGACCCAAATGAGGAGTGCGAGTGCCATGTTGCGGAAGAAGTTGACCAAGTTGTGCGACATAAGGGCGTCGAGCTTCAACAGTTTCCGGCGTGTCTGGAAGTTGTCGCTGTTCTTGACATCGAACTCATCATAGACGAGGTCTTCACGCACATACGATTGAATGATCGGCATCGTTTGGATGCTCTCGTTCAATTGTGCGTTCATATCGGCGACGAGCGCCCGGACTTTAAAGTTGTTCCGGGTCGAGAGACGCTGGAACAACTTCACCCAGACGATGACGACCGGGATGATGATGAGCGAGACGAGTCCGAGGCGAACGTCTAGGAAGAACATGGCGATCAAAACACCGATCATCATGACGATGCTTTGGAAGACGCGGGCGAGAACGCCCAAATACAAATCACGAATCGTCTCCGTATCGTTTGTGACCCGGCTGACGATTTTCCCGATCGGCGTCTGGTCAAAGTAACGGACTGGAATCGTCTGCAAATGCCGCATGACGTCAAGGCGCATCGTCTTGACGATTGTATGCGCCGAACGTTGCAGGAGCATCTGTTGCCCCCAGTTGAGACCTGCTGCGATGAGCAACAGGACGACGTAGATGGCAGATAAGACGAGGACGGCCCGAAGATCCGTCTCATAAAACTGGAAGACGTCGGTCGAAGACAACGGCACGATGTTGTCGTACGTCGCTGTCTCCTCACTCCGCGTGATGGTCAAGACACCGTTATCGACTTCTCTGACCCCACCGCTCATGACGGCGTCCGGTACGAGATAGTAGCCTTCGGTCGTCTGAACGATCGAGACGGGACGGACGACGTCTTGCCCGTCCAACCGCGTCTCTTTCTCATAGTTATTGCCGTCAAACGAGACACTGCCCCCGGCCTCGACTTGAACCCAGTCGCGCTCGATGGCGACGATATGGTCATCGATGATGATTTTTGCGATATACGGTCCCGCAAGTTCTGCGCCGACCGCTAAAAAGAGTAGGATCAACCCGAGGAAAATCGAGCGCTTCACTTGTTTGGCATAGCCAACGAGTGAGTGAATCGTCTTTTTCCTGCGGACCGGATCTAATTCGTGTTGATCGATCATAAGAGATTCCCCCTTTCGTACGGATTACTCCGTCTCTCCTTGTCGATTGAACTGTTCGAAATACCAACCATGCTGTTTCATCAGTTGGTCATGTGTGCCGCGTTCAGTGACGCGACCGTCTTGCAAGACAAGGATTTGATCAGCGTGGGAAACGGCAGACAAGCGGTGCGCGACGATGAACGTCGTCTGTTCGGCACGGCTCGTCCGGACCGAATCGATGATTCGGGCTTCCGTTTTCGCATCGACCGCCGAGAGCGAATCGTCGAGCAATAAAATCTCTGGGTCTTTCAAGAGCGCACGCGCAATCGACAGACGTTGTTTCTGTCCGCCTGACAGCATGACCCCTTGCTCGCCGACGACCGTATCGAGCCCGTTCTCTAAATGCTCGATATCGGTATCAAACGCCGCAAGCCGAATCGCCGTCTCGAGGTCGGCTTCGGTCGCGTCATCGGCCCCGAACAAGATGTTGTCGCGGACCGTCTTCGAGAACAATAGATGTTCTTGTGACACGTAACCGCTCCAACCTCGTACCGTGTCGAGTTTAATTTTGTGAACCGGGATCCCGTTGACGAGCAACGAGTCGTCGATTGGATATTCGCGGATCAGCTGACGCAGGAGCGTCGTTTTGCCGGCCCCGGTCGGTCCGACGATTCCGATCGTTTCTCCGCGTGATACGTGGAGTACGATGTCTTCGAGCGACGGGCGGCTCGCACCCGGATAGCGGAACGATAACGATTTGAAGGTGATCTTCTCTGGCACGTCGACTTGCACCGTGCCGTTCGAGACGACGTCCGGCGCTTCGTTCATCGTCGCTTCAATCCGCTCTAAGCTCGCCGTCCCGCGTTGGACGACGTTGATCAACTCACCGAACGCGTACATCGGCCAAATGAGCATCCCGAGATAAATGTTGAACGAGACGAGTTGACCGAGCGTGATGTCATTCGTAAAGACGAGGTACGTCCCGAACGACAAGCCGATCAAGTAACTCAAACCGACGAGCAGTTTGATGACCGGCTCGAACAAGACGTCGATTTTGGCGACGTGCATGTTTTTCGCCATGACGTCGTCGGTGATCGTATCGAACTTCTTCGTATCCGCTTCTTCTTGCACGAACGAACGGATGACACGAAGTCCTGAAATCGATTCGACGACTTGGTCGTTCATGACGCCGAACGAATCTTGCGCCGCGGTGAAGCGAGCGTGAATTTGACGGCCAAGCTTATTCATCGACCAGGCAAGTAACGGCATCGGCAACAGTGCCGCAAGTGTCAATTTCCAATCGATGAACACCCCCATGATTGTCAATGCGATCAGTGTCATGTTGAACGAATCGACGAGCGTCATGACACCGAAACCGGCCGTCCGTTCAACCGCTTTCAAATCATTCGTCGCGAGCGCCATCAAGTCCCCGGTGCGGTGCTGTTGATAAAATCGCGGCGTCTGTTTGAGCAAATACCCGAAGAATCGGGCCCGCAGTTTTTTCTCGAGCAGGAACGCCGTCCCGAATAGACGCGCGATCCACAAGTACGATAAAACGTACGATAACACCATGATGCCTAGCAGTGAGCCGACGATTGTGATGAGCCGTTCCGTCGTCAAACTTCCTTCACGGATCGCATCGATCGCTTGCCCGATAATCCATGGCGGGAGCATATCGATGACCCCGGTAATGATGAGCAAAATGATCGCAATGACATACGTTCGTTTCTGCCTCTTAATAAACCAATCCAATTGTTTAATCAGTTTCACGACTGACTCCCCCTTCCGTCCTTTCCGAGCACGCAAAAAAGCGCACTCCACCTGATTGTGCAACCAATCGGATGAAGTACGCTTGAAAGTCTTCAGTCATTTGCATGGTCAGGGAAAGGACACTACCCCTATCCAGCTGCCGTGTTACGCAGTCAAATACGAGTAGCCATATGATGTTGTGTGTGTGCGTTGTAGTGTAGTCAAGTACTTCATCATGCTGGCTCCTCTCTCTTCATAGTTTGAAAATCTACTAAAACCTTAGCAGACTGTTCAGAAAATTGTCAATATTTTTTTGTAAAAATATTGTAACTTGTTTCAGTTTAAGAAGAACGTCGCGAGAATCATCCCGACGATCCCTGTTGCCGTCACATAGTAAATCATCGGCATGAGCGTGTAGCGGATGATCGTTCCTTCTTTACCGAGCAGACCCGCGACCGAAGCGACCGCGACGACGTTCAGCACGCAGATCATGTTACCAGCGTTCGCGCCGGCCATCTGCATCGACAAGGCGAGCGTCTCACTCATCCCGACCGAATCGGCGACATTTGTCGTCAAGCTCGAGAACATCATGTTCGAGAACGTGGCCGAGCCCGATACGAACGCTCCAAGCGCCCCGATCCATGGTGCGACAAGCGGCCAAACGCCACCGAACGTGTCCGCTGCAGCCGTCGCGAGTTCGACTGGCATCGATGCGAGTCCAGCTCCGCCATTCTCTGAATGGATAAAGATTCGAACCATTGGAACTGACGCCGCAAGTGTAATTAACGTTCCGCCGATGCCGAGTGTCGTCGCTTTAAAGACCGACGTCACTTGCGACCAACTCATATTGTGCAAGAAGAACGTCGCAATCATCGTCAAGATGAACATGAACCCTGGTGAATAGAACGGCTCCCATGACGTCGAGATTCCTTCTACTCCTAAAATGTTCGGGAGGTCGATCCGGACACTGCGCGTCAACTCGTTCAAGAACGGGACCGTCCGTGTCAAGATGAGGAAGATCGTCAAAATCAAGTAAGGGGCCCATGCTTTCCACTGCGGAAGTTCACGTTTCCCTTTCCCGACCGTCGGCTGTTCAACCGGTTGGTCGAGCTCGTCGGCGTAACCGTCAAACGTCCAAACCCGTTTTGGCATGAGAATACCTTTTCGTGCCATTGCGACGAGAATCACAAGACCGGTCAAGCCACCGAGCATGCCCCCAAATTCAAATCCGAGGATGAGCGTCCAAATGTAAGCCGGAACGCTGTAGACGAGAGCCGCCACAAGGGCGATCGGCAACACTTCGAATGCAGGTTTGACCGACTTCGCTTTACTAAAGAATCGAGTCAGCATCAAAATCAAAATGAACGGGATAAAAAGACCAACAAACATATCGATCAATACCGTCTGTAAGACGACACTTGTTAAAAATTCGATCGATTCCGGTTTGCTCACATCGAGCGAGAGTCCGTTACCAATCCCGATTAAAGCCGGTGTCCCGACTGCACCGAACGTGACGGCCGATACGTCGGCCGACAAGGCGATGACAACAGCTGCGATTGGCGGGAAACCAAGTGCAATCAATAGCGGGGCCGCCACTGTCGCCGGTGTCCCAAAGCCTGAAGCACCTTCAATGAATGAAACGAACAACCAGCCGACGATGAGTACTTGAATCCGAGGATCCGGTGTGATGGTGACAAAGCCGGAACGGATGGCGTTCATACCGCCGCCCTCTTTCATCGTATTCATCATCCCGATCGCGCCATACACGATCCATGCTGCCGTGATGGCGATGACGATTCCTTGTAACACCGCCGCTGTAATGCGGGTTGCATCAAGTTCCCAGACGAAGAACGCAAGTAGCGCCGTCAACAGGAGCGAGAGTGGCATCGCAACCGATGCTGGTAAACGCATAATAACCAATAATACAAGCACAGCCAAAATTGGCACAAGTGCTGTAATCCATTCAAAAATCGTCAATGTAGACCCACCTTTTCAGATTTTTTCCCCTGCCGTAAATGAATTTCCCGTTATGTCTCTTGTTCAGCGAGTCGTTCTAAAGTCCGGTCAATCACCTCATACGGAAATCCTTTGCTCCGAAGCTGCATCTTCATGCGCTGTTTCCGCTCATATGGGGCATATCCGTTATACTTCCGACTCAGTTTTTCAGCCTGCTTCAAGCAAGCTGTAAGCTCGACGTCCTCATCCTCGTTTTCCCAAAACGTAAGGATCGCCTCTGAAATGATATCAAACGAAAATCCTCTTTGCACCAGGGTTTGTTGAATTCTTTGTTGCACTTCTGTGGCGGAACGGCGATTTGTTTCCATTTGTTTCCTTTTTACGAATTTCCCGGCTTTTTCGAGCTGATCTTCGTACGAGATCGCAGCGATAACCTCTTCGATGATTTCAGGTGTGATTCGAAGCTGGACCAATTCCCGCTTGATTTTGCTCGGCCCGCTCGGACTCGTATTAAACTTTGTCTGGGTGTAGGCTTTAGCGAATTCAGCATCGTTCAAGTAGCGTTGTTCAATCAATCTGTCAATCACGCGCTTGATGGCCGCCTCATCTATCTCTTTCTTCACGAGATAGTCACGGACCTCTGAAACGGCACGCATTCGGTACGATAAATAATTGACGGCTGCTTTGTATGCTTTCTGTTCCTCTTCGGCTTGGAGGACATCACGGACAAAATCGTCTTCAAGTTCCATCCCTTTCGTCAGTCCATATTTAATGAAGACGTCTAAATCGATGGCGAACGCGAACTCTTCTTGCCCATCTTTCTCGATGAAGACGTTCAAGCGGTCCTTGTTTTTCTTTTGAGCCGTAAACTTGCTGATTTTCATGAAACCCCTCCTTTTCCTGCTTCTAACATATCACGTTCCCCTTTTCAGAAGGATTTTTGATAAGTTAAAAGAAAGGGTATTTATACTAACTAGCTATTGTATTTACCGTTATCATACCCGATTTGAAAACGCTTCAAGAATAATGGAGGGATTCACATGAAAATTGCAATCACCGGTGGTACCGGATTGATCGGCCGGCCGCTCGTTCGGGCGCTAGCCGAGGCCGGTCATCAAGTCGTCGTCTTGACGCGCCATCCGCGCCCACGTCAAGGAGGCATCTCGTTCGTCGAATGGTTGACGCCAGACAGCCATCCCGAGACCGAACTCCAAGATGTCGACGCCTTTATCCACTTGGCAGGAGCCTCCATTAACGACGGACGCTGGACGCACAAACAAAAACAAGCCATCCTCCAAAGCCGTATCGATGGGACGAACGAAGTCGTTCGCATCATCAAAAACATGAAGCAGAATCCGGACGTTGTCATCAGCGGATCAGCAATCGGCATTTACGGCGAAGACCGGTCGATCACTTACTCGGAATCGACACCGCTCCCGGACCGGACCAACTTCTTAGGAAACGTCTGCGTCTTATGGGAGAAAGAAATCGCGCCCGTCGCCGATATGGACATTCGTCTCGCCACGATGCGAACTGGTGTCGTCTTGTCAAACGACGGGGGCGCGTTCCCGCTCATGAAGCTGCCCTACACGCTCGGTGCCGGCGGACGGCTCGGTTCCGGAAAACAGTGGGTCCCTTGGATCCATATAGACGATCTCGTCCGCTTATTCGTCTACATCATTGAGACCGATTCGATGCACGGACCGGTCAATGGGACGGCGCCGACACCGGTGACGATGGACGAGTTCGGGAAGACGCTCGGACAAGTGATGCATCGGCCGCACTGGGCCCCGGCTCCGGCCCCAATCCTCAAACTCGCACTCGGCGAAAAGAGCGTGATCGTACTCGAAGGTGCCAAAGTCGTTCCGACAAAAGCGCTCGATCACGGCTTCCGTTTTCGTTATGAGACGTTAGAACCCGCACTAAAACAACTACTGCATTTGACTTGAGAGGAGACAGCTCGTGAGTAATCTATTAATTCGTAACGCCCATATTTACCCGATCACCGCACCAAACTTTTACGGGGATCTCCGTGTGAAAGACGGAAAAATTGTCGAAATGGCGGACTTGTTAGATCCAACGGACGGCGAGACCGTCATCGAGGCGGAAGGGAACTTCCTGTTCCCCGGTTTCATCGATGCCCATACCCATCTCGGACTGTATGACGAAGGGACCGGTTCTGTCGGGAATGATGCCAATGAGACGGTTGAAGCGATGACGCCGCACGCGCGGGCCATCGACGGTGTTTATCCGCTCGATGAAGGCTTTCGGGAAGCGCTCATGGCCGGTGTCACGGCGGTCCAAGTCATGCCGGGCAGCATGAACGTCATCGGCGGAGTGACGAGCGTCATTAAAACGCATGGTCGCTTTATCGAGGATATGGTATTGCGCCGGTATGCCGGCTTGAAACTTGCTCTCGGCGAAAACCCGAAACGAGTCCACAGTATGGGGAAATCCGGTGAATTGACCCGCATGGGAATCATGGGACTACTGCGCGAGGCGTTCCGGACCGTCGATTCGACGAAGACGATCGGTACGTTCGGGAGTCAGATGATCCAACTCGCACTCGACCGGAAAATGCCGGTCCGTGTCCACGCCCACCGCGCCGACGACATTCTTTCGGTCGTCCGTTTCGCTCAAGAGTTCGATCTCGATTACCGGATCGAACATTGTACGGAAGGTCACCTCGTCGCGGAGAAGTTGCGTGAACTCGGCGTCAAACATGTCACCGTCGGACCGACGTTCACCCGTAAATCTAAAATCGAACTTCAAAACAAAACGTGGGAGACATACCGCATCTTGCATGAACACGGTATGATCGTCTCGATCACGACCGACCATCCATATACCCCGGTCCAATATTTGAATCTATGCGCCGGTCTCGCCGCCCGTGAAGGCCTTCCGGTCGACATCGCCCTGCGCGCCATCACGATTCATCCGGCCCAGTCACTTGGAGTTGATGACCGCGTCGGATCACTCGAGGTCGGTAAAGACGCCGATCTCGTCTTGTGGAGTCACTTCCCGCTCGACTACATGTCGAAGCCGATCATGACCATCGTCGACGGCCGTATCGTCTACTCGACGGATCGCTCGAAAACCCATCATGAAATGTGAGTAACCCCAGACGTGAAAGCGCTCTTTTA